>JANXPQ010000205.1 GCA_025357235.1 Betaproteobacteria bacterium | reverse complement strand
AGAACTTGCGGCGACGGAACAACGGGCGGTTGCTGCGTTCCTTGCCTTTGTCCTTGCCTTTGCCTTTAGCGCCTCCGAAACGTGCCATCTGTCTATCCTTTATTCAATTCGAATCTGTTCACATGCAACACGGGTAGTCTCGACTGTTTGCTGCGCAACGCCAGGAATCCTTCGAAGCTGTATTCGCCTTGCAGCGGCGTCCGGCTCAGCTTCTCGGCCACTTCGCCCAGCGCCACCCCGTCTATTTCGAGGTTTACGCTCCTGGGCCGGCCGGCTTCGACCTGCTCGGACGCATGGCCTATCCTGAAATTCAGCGCTGGCATCCCGGCAGGCGTATACCGAAGCTCTTCGCGCCCGATCAGTGTTCCAGTCAGAACGGTCGTGTTGCGGTTCACCCGGACCTAAGCGGCCTCGGCAGGGGCCGGCTTTTCGCCGCCCTCGGGCCTGGCGCTCTCGGACCTGGCGCCCTCGCCGACCACGGTACGCGACTTCTCTTCCTTCATCATCGGGGAAGGTTCGGTCACCGCACGCGTCATGTTCACGATCAGATGGCGCACGACCGCGTCGTTGAATTTGTAGGCGTGTTCAAGCTCGTCCAGGGCGGACTGGTCGCATTCGATGTTCATGAGCACGTAATGCGCCTTGTGCACCTTCTGGATCGGGAATGTCAGCTGACGGCGGCCCCAGTCTTCGAGGCGATGGATGTGTCCGCCGCGCGAAGTCACCATCTGGCGATAGCGCTCGATCATCCCGGGGACCTGCTCGCTCTGATCGGGATGGACGATGAAAACGATCTCGTAATGCCGCATTGATTTGTCTCCTTGTGGGTGAGCCCCGGCGGGTAAATCCGCTGGTATATCCCTAGTGGGGCGAAAAGCCTTCCGGGATGCGGGCCCGGTAAGGCAAGGAAGGCCGGCATTATACCGATTTGGCCTTGAAGATCAATCAGGTCGGGCAAACGACCGTCAAGGGCGCCCGGTGATGCGGTAGCGGCGCTCGTTGTACAGCTCGAAGGCTTCCTGGAAAACGGCGATCGTATCCTTGGTCCGCTCGGAATCGACAGCGACACGCGTCTGGCTATGGGTGACCGGATCATAGAGATTCTGTGCCGAAGTCTTGCGGAATCCGATTTCGAACAGATTGTTTCCATCGAACAGCGCTATGTCCCGGTTATGGTTCAGCGGGATCGCCCGGCCAGGATGACTGTCCCTGAACACGTCGATGCCGAAGAAAGTCGAATCGTAGGTGAAATTCAGCATTCCCAGCACGGTCGGCGCCACGTCGATCTGGCTGGTCAGCGTTTCGACGCGCCCGGGCTTGATGTGTTTGGGCGCGTACAGGACCAGGGGAATCTCGTAGGTCCTGATCGGAATGTCCTCGCGTCCATACACCCTGGCGCCGTGGTCGGCCACGATGACGAACAGCGTATCGTCGAACCATGGCTTGGCCTTCGCCATTTCGAAGAATCGGCCGATGGCGTAGTCCGCGTAGCGCACGCCCGCTTCCCTGCTCCCACCCTTTTCGAGCACACCTTTTACGCCTGGCGGAAAGGTGAACGGCTTGTGGTTCGACGTGGTCATGACCACCGAGAAGATTTTCTCGCCCCGGCCGTGCTGTTCGTCGAATACGTGCACCGCATTGCGGAACAGGTCTTCGTCCGAGACGCCCCATATGTTGGCAAAGCGCGGCTCGTCCATGTCGGTGCGATCTACCACGCGGTAGCCGTTGGAACGGAAAAAATAATTCATGTTGTCGAAGGTGCCGAAGCCACCGTAGATGAATGTGGAGGCGTAGCCGTTCTTCGCCATTACGGTGGACCAGTTGAACATCCCTTCGTTGTGCGGACGCTTGACGATGGATTCTGCCGGCACCGGCGGGAACGAGGCCGTCACCGCCTCCATGCCGCGAACGGTGCGCGTGCCGGTCGCATAGGCGCGGGTAAACAACATGCCCTGGCCGGCCAGGCGGTCGAGTTCGGGCGTCAGACCGCGCTTGTCGCCATAGGCGCCGACGAATTCCGCGCCGAGCGATTCTTCCAGCAGCACGACCACGTTCAGGTGCTGCGGCGGCCCGTCGGCAACGATATGGCGTTCGATGTGATCTGTTTTGGGGAAATACGTCGAACGTGGCGTCATCAGCATCCTGCGCAGGCGTTCGTCCGCTTCCGTGTCCGGCAACGACAAGTAATAAGTACCGTAATCAAGTTCGCTGTTCAGGGCGGCGTTGAAGAAAGAGTAGATGCCGTTCATCGCCAGTTCGTTGATTACCCGGTTCCCGGAGTAACGGCCGGTGTTTACATTGAGCGTCGATTGCGCCAGCCCGGTGGCCGCCGCCAGAATCACCAGCGCGGCAAAGCGCACGCGCGGTGCGCCCGCGGCCACCCGCTCGCCGAACAGGGGTTTGCGCATGAACCATATCGCGGCCACCGCCAGGCCGAGGGCGACAAACAGCACCCTCGCCACCGGATACGACTGCCAGATATTCACAAATACTTCGTGCGGATAGATCAGGTATTCCACGGCAAGGAAGTTGAAACGCGAATTGAACTCGTCGAAAAAGAAAAACTCGACAGCACCGAGATAGATCAGCCCGAAAACCACGAACGAAAACATGCCGGCAAGCAGCCATCGATGCCACCTGCCGTTGTATATGCGCGCGGGAACCACCACGAGATACAGCGCAAACAGTGCAAAAAGGTTCAACGCCGTGACGATGTCGAACAGCAATCCGACGGCCATCAGCCCGGGCACGTCGCCCAGGCCCGCCTGCCCCTGGGCAATTGCGACACCCGTGAGCACGATCCGGGTCAGCGTGGAAACACAAAGGTAGAGTGCGCCGAGCAGCCACCACAGGCGCAGCCGTTCATCGGACAGCGCGCTTCCTACCGCGACGCGGACTCGGCTGGGAACTGCCTTGGTCATTTTTTCCTTGATCACGATCGAAATGATGGGCGGCCCGTGCCCTTGTGGCGGGACGGGCGGGCGCCAGTTTACCGGGTGCGCAACCGGACCACCAATGGAAGAAAGCCCGCCGAAGCGGGCTTTGTCCGTTGCCTGGTTACGTTCTAGTGCTGCGGCTGCGTGACGGTTTTGGGCTGCGTTTTCGGCAGGACCAGGATGATGATGGCACCGAGAAATGCCACCGCCGCCAGAGTATAGAACGCCGCCTCGCTGGCACCACCGGTTGCCGTGCGGATGCGGCCGATGAGATCCGGGCCGAAATGCCCGCCCAGATTGCCCACCGAGTTGATCCAGGCAATCCCCGCAGCGGCCGCCGTTCCGGAGAGGAATGCGGTTGGCAGCGACCAGAAAGTCGCGACCCATGACAGGATGCCCACTGTCACCAGACTCAGCGCAATGATGGAGGTGACGGGGTCATGGCCGACCAGCGCCAAGCCGATCAGCCCGACGATGCCGACGAGCAGCCCGCCGGCGGCGTGCCAGCGCCGCTCTCCCGTGCGGTCCGAATGCGCACTCCATACGACCATCGCCACCGCCGCCAGGCCCCAGGGGATCATGCTGATGAGCCCGACCCGCAGGAAATCCGTTTTGGCGATGCCGAGCTCCTGGATGATCGTGGGCATCCAGAAATTCACCGCGTAGAAGCACACCACGCCGCAGAAATAAACCACGGCCAGCGCCCACACGCGGTAGTCCTTGAACGCATCGAGAAAATGATGCTTTTTGCCGAGTTCGGATTTCGAAGCGTCGTCTTCCTGGATGCGCTGGACAATCATGTCCTGTTCCTGGGCGGTCAGCCACTTGGCTTGCTTCGGGCCATTGGGCAGGAAAACGAACACCAGCACACCGACCAGGACGGAGGGCAGGCCTTCAAGCACGAACAGCCACTGCCAGCCTCGCCAGCCGTTCATGCCGTCCATGTACTGCATGATGGCGCCGGATATCGGCGAGCCGATCACGTTGGAGATGGCGATCGCGGTCATGAACAATGCGACCATCTTCGCGCGCCGCGCGCCGGGAAACCAGAAGGTCAGGTACAGGATGATGCCGGGGAAGAATCCGGCCTCGGCGACACCGAGCAGGAAGCGCAGGAAATAGAAACTGAACTCCGGATCGGTGCAGTTGAACAGGGTCGCAACCGAGCCCCAGTGAATGTCCGGGGTAAACACGAACGCGGATGAAATGATGCCCCACGTGATCATGATGCGCGCGATCCACACGCGCGCCCCGATGCGCTCGAGCAACACGTTGCTCGGCACTTCGAAGATGAAGTAGCCGATGAAGAATATGCCCGCACCGAAGCCATAGACGGTGTCGGTAAATTTCAGGTCGGGCGCCATCTGCAGCTTGGCAAAGCCGACATTGACGCGATCCAGGAAAGCGACGATGTAGCAAAGGAACAAAAACGGAATCAGATGCCAGGCGACCTTGCCATAGGTCGATTTTTCGAACTCCGCGGAAAAAGTGGTGGCCACTGTGCTCCTCCTCGTATCTTGTTATGTTCAGCGCAGCTTGGGATCGGGGGGACACCTGACCGCGCCGCGTTCGATTTCCGATAATTTCGCGCCGTAGTGTAGCAGCCCTAACCCGCTTAGGGGCCTGCCGAACAGGCAAGCAGGCCCGGATTGCGTTGCCGCACTGCAACGCAAACGCCGTGGAGCGAAGCGCAGGGCAGGCGCTAATGCGCCCGTATCGCGCCCCGCACCTCGAAGCGAACCCGGTCCTGTTCTTCGCCGCCGGCATCCACCAGGACGAGATCGTGGCGCCCGGATTGCGGCGCCCAGAGCACCGGCTGGTCCGGTGCGCCGATCAATTCGCCGTCGAGTTGCCAGCGCTGGCCGGGCAACTGCGGTGCGGCCACGAAATGCACTCGCTGCACATTGTCCGGAATGTCCGGATCCAGCGCGATGATGCTGCCGTTACCGGGGTAGGCGATTCCCGCGCGAACCGTCGCCGCCGGCTTGGCGGCAACCAGATCGAGCTCGGTCCCGGCGACAAAATATTCCTCGCGAGCCGCCTCGATGTCTCGCTCGTATTCGATGCGGCGCGCGATCACCGACTGCGGCCTTTGCGGCGGGGTCGAAGCCGTACGGCGGTGCAGGAAATCGACAAGCTCGATCCATACCGGCGCCGCACCCGTCACGCCGGACACATCGCGCATCGGACTGCCGTCGAAATTGCCGACCCAGACGCCGACCGTAAAGCGCTCGGTGAAACCGATGCACCAGTTGTCGCGCATGTCCTTGCTGGTACCCGTCTTCACGGCCGCCCAGTAGCGTGAGGCCAGCGGATTCTCCAATCCGAAGGTCACGCTCCTCGCCAATGGATCGGAAAGCATGCTGGCGATGATCCATGACGCGGCCGGATCGAGCACCGGCGTCGCTGCAGTCCTGAGTGTTCTTTCCAGCCTGAGCGGCGACCACTGCCCGCCGTTGGCCAGCGCGCGAAAGGCATTGGTCAATTGCCAGAGACTGACTTCCGCCGAACCCAGGGCCAGCGAAAATCCGTAGTAGTCGCCGTCGTGAACGACATCGTCGAATCCCAGCGTCTGCAGGCGTTCGACGAACGGATCCGCGCCCACCAGCATCAGCGTGCGCACCGCCGGCACGTTCAGGGACGACGACAACGCCGTGCGCGCACTGACCAGCCCCTTGAAATCGCGGTCGTAGTCTTGCGGCACATAGAGCCCGCTGGGGGTAACCAGGTTGACCGGCGAATCGTCGATCAGCGACGCTGCGGTGATCAATTTCTGCTCGATCGCCATTTCGTAGAGAAAAGGCTTCAGCGTCGATCCGGCCTGGCGCGGCGCACGCACACCATCGACGTAGATTGCGCTTGCGGTGCTGCCGGCGTTGCCGACGTAAGCCAGCACCTCGCCGCTGCGATTGTCGACTACCAGGGCCGCCGCATCGGCGACATGGCTGTCGGCAAGCGCGGCCAGTTGTTGCTGCAGCAACTCTGTCGCGTAAGCCTGCAATCCGGCATCGAGCGTCGTCTGCACACGCGGATGAATCGCCGAAAGCAGTTCTCTGGCGACGTGCGGCGCCAGCGCAACACGCGGGGCGATATTCGGCGCGGCCGGCAGGGCCGAGCGGGCCAGCATCTGCAACTGCGGGCAGGCAACGCCAGCCTTCATGTTTGCCGCAAGCTGGCAGGCCCGTTTGCCGACGCCTTCCGGTTTTGCATTCGGTCCGCGCAGCAATACCGCTAGCAACAGCGACTCCGGTTCGTCGAGACCGCTCGGATCTTTGCCGAACAACGCCCGCGCAGCCGCCCCCACCCCCTGCAGTTCGCCGCGAAAAGTAGACAGATTCAGATAGGCCTCGAGAATTTGCCTCTTGCTCCAGGATTTCTCCAGATCCCGCGAAGCGGCGATCTGGTCCCACTTCTGCGATACCGTGCGCTTCTGCCGGGCCGGCCGCAGCGTCGCATCCAGGTGCGAGGCGACCTGCATCGATATCGTCGAAGCGCCGCGTGGCTGCGAGAACAGGAGCGTATCGAGCGCGGCATCCGACAGCGCGAGCCAGTCCACGCCGTGATGCTGGTAGAAGCGCTTGTCCTCCGCGCGGATGATGGTCGCCAGCGCCGCCGGCGATATTTCGTCGAGCCGCGTCCATTCCAGCCGCCGGCCCTTTTCGATCACGCGCATCTCGTGGATCGGCGCGCCATGGCGGTCGAGAAGCACACCTTCGGTGGAGATCCAGCGCGACTTCACTTCGTCGAATAAAGGAGTGCCGGCTGCTGCTGCCTGCGCCAGAAAGACCAGCATAACAAGAACAAAACCTTTCACCACGGAGAGCACGGAGAAGTAGCTGAGAACTCCAGTCGTGATCTTTGCAGAGTGAAATTTTCGGACTTGTCTTTCTCCGTGTCCTCCGTGCTCTCCGTGGTTCAGCATTTTTCTAGCAATTGTCAGGGGCTTACGACTACCGCGGCATTCGGCAGCTCGCCGAATATCTCCGGCGCGTACATCGCCTCGACGCGCGTCGGGGATAATTCGAAACGGCCGGGATTGTTTACGCGAACCGTGTATTCGACCACCCAGGATCCCTTGGGCACGAAGCGGTAGTAGGCGTGGAACGCATCGAAACTGCGTTCCTCGAATGCGGGCCAGACGAATCCGCGCTTCACTTCGCCGGCGGACAGGATCTGCGAATCCTTGGCGAGCCCACTGCCGAGAATGGCTGCACCGCCCGGGACAGGATCATCGACGACCACCCAGGACATGTCCGACTGCGCCTCGATCTCGAGCCGCACGCGCAACGTGTCTCCGCGCCGCAGTTCGCCTGGCGCCTTGGCCTCTACCGGCGTCACGGTGCGGACAATCCGGTAGCCGCTGGAAAGCGGCTGCTTCAGGGGGATCGCGGCGCGGCTTTGCACCGTGACCCAGGGTTTGCCGCTGCCATCCTGGTTGACCGAAAGCGTCGCCTGGGCGGCCGGCCAGTTGAAATCGAAGCTGCCGCCTTTGGCCTGCTTCTCCCATTCGAGCAGGTTCTGCTGCGTTTCCAGCCGCGCCTGCACCTGGCCGGCAACGGGTTCGGCTTCGAACTTCGCCGAATATCTTTCCATCGCCAGCACGCCCCAGGCGTTGGCCACCGTGGTATTCCAGCGTCCGTGCTGCTGGCGCCCCAGCGTTCCGCGCACGAGCCGCGGAATATCCTCGCGCCATTTTTCGTCGTCCACCACGGCGAGCAGCATGCGATTGGCGTTGACGTCACCCGAGATCATGAGCCACCAGAGGTAGTCCAGCCGCTCGGTGGAAAATCCCATGGTGGTGCCCTGGAAGTTGAGCCGGGAGCGCAGGATCTGCTCGGTTTCGACGATATGTTTTTCCCGATCCCTGAGTCCGTCTGCACGCTTCATGAGGCCCTGCCAGTCCAGCACGGCCGATGTCGGCCAGAGGTTCGGCGCCGCTTCGATGGAATCGAGAAGATTCGGCTCGATCGGCTGGTAGCGTGATAACGCCTCCAGCGCCGCGACCTTGCGGATCGTCAGGTCTGCGGTCTGCAATGGCGAATCGCGCCCGGCCCGGCCCGCCACGAAGTTGCGCAAGGCGCCCTGCATGCGCGACAGCGATCCCGCGGGGATTTCCCAGCCGGCTTCGTTCGCTATGGCGAGCACGTAAGCGGTCAGCGTATCGCTGCCGAGCCGTTCCGAGGCGAAATATTTCACGAAGCCGTCGCGATCGAGGAAGGCAGGCAGTTCGTCCATCGTGCGTCCCCACAACGCCTTGTCGCGCAGGGCGATAGCGCGGGACGCACGCTGCTCCAGGCAGGTGTAGGGGTACAGACTCATGTACTCGCGCACGCCGGGAAGATCGTCGGCCAGCTTCGCGGAAAGCGCGACGCGAATGCCGCCACGGCCCGCCACGGCATCCTCCGGAATTTTTACCGCGAGCTCGAGCGGCTTGTCTAGCTGCGCGAGCGTCGCCTGGAACGTACGCACCGGCACGGCGGGAATGACTTTCTGCTGGACTTTCAGCCGGTCGGATGATGGCTTGCCGGTCGCACCTACCTCCGCCGCCGCGACTTCCCAACGCAGTTGCGCGACGTTGAACGGCGCAGTGACATCCCAGCCGACTTCCCGTGCCTCGCCGGGCGCAAGCGTGACGCGCGCAGCCGGCAAAGCCTGACCGGCGAGATTGCCGTTGACCTCGACTTCGGTCTGGCGTTGCGACGCGTTGCGCACCGTGAAGCGTGCATCGTAACGATCGCCTTCCCTGACCAGCGGCGGCAGCCCGGACAGCAACATCAGATCCTGGGTTGCGCGAATCGAGGTCTGGCCGGTGCCGAACAAGCCGTTGCCGGAATCGGCCACCGCGATGATGCGGAACGAGGTCAGCGAATCATTCAGCGCAATGTCGACGCTCGCGCGGCCTTTCTCGTCGAGCGGCACTTTCCCCTTCCACAGCAGCAGCGTGTCGAACAGCTCGCGCGCGGCCTGGCGCCCGCCCCCGCCTCCTTGCGCCAGCGCCTTGCGGCCGTAATGGCGCTTGCCGACCACCTGCATCGACGCGGTCGAGGTATTCACCTCGATACCCCGCGGCTGCATTATCGCCTCCAGCAGTTTCCAGGAATCGTTGGGCATCAATTCCAGCAGGCCTTCGTCGACAGCCACGATGGCGACTTCACCGGACTTCGGCGCCTTGCCGCCGGCGCGTTGCGTCACCTGCACCGACACGTGCGCCTTGTCGCGCGCCTTGTAGACTTCCTTGTCGGCGCTGACCTTGACGCCGAGTTCGTGCGCACGCCAGCCGACGTTGATTTCCGCGACCCCCATCTTGAACGCCGGCTTGCCGAGGTCCACCAGCGCGGTGGGCTGCACATCGGAAACACGGCCGCGCACGACCAGCACCGAGACGAATACGTTCGGCGCGTAGTTGCCTTTGAGGGGCACCTTGATCACCGGCGCGTTGCCGGACAGTTGCTGCACGAACGAATCGACGATGCCTTCGCGCTCCACCGTCACCAGCGCGGTGGCCTGGCGGAACGGCATGCGTACCTGGAACAGCGCCGTCTGTCCGGGCTCGTAGCGCTTGCGTTCCGGAATCACATCCATGCGATCGTCGTTGGCCTGGTCGAACCACCAGGCTTCTTCCCCCGCGACCCAGGCCGATGCGTTTGCGTACGCCGGATTGCCGTCCTTGTCCTGCGCCACCGCGCCCATGACGATGTTGCCGGATACCGGCGGCTTCACCGCGCAGAACAGGCGTCCCTTGTCGTCGGTCTTGCCCTGGCAGACTGCATCGAGTTTCCTGACCTCGGCGCCGCTCTCATAGCCGTAAAAGCCGCCGATCAGCCGCTTGCGGTGCGAGAACATGTTGCGCACAAAAAGCTGCACCTCGACGCGCTGCTGTTTCACGGGCCTGCCACTCAAATCGAGTGCCAGCACCTGGAACTTCAATTCGTCTTTCGAAATCGTCCAGGCATCGGGTTTGATGCCGAGCAATACTTTCGAGGGCCACAACGGCACGCGCGTCGAAGTCGTCAATATCTCCCCATTCGGATCCGCGTACTCGAGTTCCGCATTGACTTCCTGCGGACTGTCGGCGGCTGGCAGGCCCGGCAGCGTGACGCGCGCCGCGCCGGCACCGTCCAGGCCCAGCTCGATGGTCCTCAGGGGACGCACGCCGTTGGCGGCCTGAACCGGAACGGGCTCTTCGGAATCGGCATCGCCGAGCTCGTATTCGCCGGCGAACCACTGGGCGCCGGATTGTTGCTCCAGGCCTTCGACCACCTTGCCGTTGGCGAATGCGAAGCCGTCGTAATCGGGAAACACGACGCTCTTCGGCCGCACCACCGCGCGCACTTTCACCGGCGCGTAGGCAGCAGGCCCGCCCGCGAGATAACGCAGGTGCAAGTCGAGATCCACGCTTCTGGCATTGACCGGTACGGCTTTCGGCCCGGTGATTTCCGCCTTCATCAGCGGCACGCGAAACTCCTCGACGCGGAAGCTGCCGGCAAGCCGCGTTTTCCCGCGCGCGCCGGGGCGCGCGTCCAGCGTGTCGCTCATCTGAACGACATACGTGCCCTTCTTCGCCCCTTCCGGAATTTTCCATTTGCTCTCGGCGATGTTGCGCGCATCCCATGTCACCGGCACTTCGTACTTCTGCTCCGAGCCCTGATGCACGATGGTTATTTTCTTGGGCAGGTTGTCGATCGGCACGAAAGAAAATCCCTTCGCCTCATGCCGGCGGTAGTAGTGCTTCATGTTCACGGTTTCGCCGGCGCGCAGCAGCGTGCGATCGAACACCGTGGTGGCAAGGTAAGGCCCGTTCCAGCCGCCATCGCGCAGATTGAAACGCCAGCGCGCAATGCCCTCGTTCCAGTCGGACATGACGAACGACAGGTCGTCGGCAAGGCGCGCGGACACCACTAGCTGCTTGTCGTACTCCGAAATGCAACTCGGCAGGCTCTCGCGGTCCGGTAGAGCCGTAGCGACGCGTGCGCGTCCCTGCGCATCGGTCGGTCCACGGAAAAATACTTTCCCGGCGCAATCCTGAATCGATACGAGCGCCTTGGGCACCGGCGCGCCGCTGTCCAGCGCGGTGACCCAGACCAGCGAGGATTCGCGGCCCCATTTGAAGTGCACCGAAAGATTCGTGACCAGCGCCGCGGACTGCACGAAATAAGGCGCCCGCGAGTTCAGCAGCACCGCGCCCAGGCGCGGGCTGGCGAGCTCGACCACGTAAAAGCCGGGCTTCTTCAGCGGAATGCCGACCACCTCGAACGCGCGCGCCCCCTCCGGCTTCGGTACCTGCAAGCGCGTAACACGGTCCTGCTCGGTGAAAATGGAAGCCTGGCCCAACCGGTACTCGGGGACGTTCTCGTTGGTTTTCTCGTCATAGTGCCAGCGCTCGTTTTCCATCTGGCGCAGGCGTTTCATCCAGCCCAGGATGGCCGTCACGTCGCTGTCGGCCACGCGCGAATAACTGCCGGGCACGGTGCCGCCCGTTTGCTTCGACTCATCCAGCTTGTTCTTCAGCCAGTTGATCGCCGCGTCCGCCTTTTCCGTCAGATTGCCGCTGGTCTCGTCCTTGGTGCCGGTCCTCGACAGGCGGCCTTCGACCAGCGCCTCCAGGTTGCGCAGCGTCACCGGCATCATGCCGTCGCCTTTTGCTTCGATGATGCCGAAGCGCCCTGGAAACTTTGCCAGCGGCGGATATTCGTCCGTGCGCACCAGCAGCGGGAAACGTTTCTGGTTGACGAGCTTGCGACCGGCATCGTCGCTGAGGTCCTGCGGCACGTCAATCGCAAATTGGGTGCGCTCCGGAAATGGCCCGTTGAAGAAAACTTCGTCGACGAATTCGGGCGCATTCTTGACGTCCGGCAATCCCGCGGAAATCGTTTTACCCTGGGCCTTCATGACGATTTTTTCCGCCGCGGCGCGCGGCACCGGCGCAGTAAACGACAGGCGCATGGGCAGGATGGGCAGGCATTGCGCGTCCTTATTCACGCGATCGCAGGTAAAGCGCGCCTGGAAGGATTCGCGCACTTCATAGGCGATGACCTGATCCTGGCTGGTCGGCACGCCGCTGTCCGAGACGATGCCCTTGCCCCACACCAGCCTCACCTGCGCCTTGTTCGGCAGGCGGCGCTTGCATTGGACTACGGCAATCGGAAATTTGCTGCCGCCATCGGCGGCCTGAAACTGCTCGAAGCGCGTGCCTTTGCCGAGAGGCCGGCCGTCGATCACGATCTCGCGGCCGTTCTTGAACAGCACGTAGAGAAAGCGGTCGACGAAGTCGTGCCGCGCCGCGAGCAGCGTCTTGCGTTCCTCGCCTTCGATGAGGCGCACCGATACGCGCTCCGTCGTGCCGCCTATGTCGCAAAACGCGTTGTCGGCAATCGACTGCCCCGTCGCAGGCGCATCGAGGCCGAGCAGAAATATCTGCTCTTCGTCGATGCGGTTGCCCTCGTCGGGCATCATTTCGATGATCGCCGGACCGCCGGTGCTGAATTCGAAAATCCCATTGCCGCCGAGTTTGTTGCCACCAAGCGACACCAACTCGGGTTTGAGCCGGAAAGCGCAGCGCAGGCCGGCCGGCAGATCGCGGGTGAAATCGTAGACCCAGTTCTTCTGGTCGGCCCACCGGCCTGCCCCTGCCGCGGGGCATTCGATGTCAAAAGGCTCGGGCAGGCGCGGATCGCCGAAGGCCACCATCGGCTCGGAAAACCGCACCGCAACCTGGCGCACGCCCTTGACCTCGCCCTGCGGCGAAAAGAAATCCACCTGTGCGGCGGATGCGGTGCCCGCGAGCAGCGCGAGCAGCGCGAACCAGTTTGCTTTCATCGACTCCCCCGATACCGGATTTCATTCCTGGAAATCCGAGCGTACCAGACTCGCATGAAAACATAATGGCCGCCCGCAGGCACATTCTGGCAAACCGATGGATCAGGATCTTTTCAGGCGCGCGCAGACGAGATCGAGCGTGGTTTCCGCGTGCGTGTTCGGTCGCACGTCTTCCCACATGCGCTTGTTCATCGGCCCAGACGACCAGACCAGTTCGCCGTTCTCTCCGATCATGTCGATCTGCGTAACGCGGTTGATGCGGCGCGCGCAATCGATCTCGACGGTGCCGATAGTTTCCTTGAACGTCGCGGAAGCGCCGCCGAGCGTATCGGTCAGAACCTGGGTAAAGATGCCGCGCTTGAGCACGATGACGTTATCGCCGTCGACCTTGATCGAATCCACATCGACGTAGTATTTCGCCTGCGTGTCGGCGCCCACCTCGATCCAGTCGGCGGCAAAGGCCGCAGAAATCATCGCGGCGGCCGTCAGCAGCACGGCGAGCGTCGCAAGCCTGACCGGTTTCATTTTCATCTCCCGCCCGCCGTGTCGCAATGAAGATGGCAAAACGATATCCGTCCCCTGCATGCCCGTCCAGAGGCGGGCCATGGGTTCGACTGCGTATTTATTGTTGCTGCTGTTGTGTTTGCGAATCCGGCTCGAACGCGACTTCGGTATCCGGCTGCCTGCGCAGGTCGAGCGTGAACGGATATTCGCGCGCGGGGTTTTCCCGCCTGACCGACATCTTTCCAGGCGTATGGCCCTGTGACATGAAGCGTGCCACGCGGCGCGCCTCCGCTTCGTTGGCGTTGACCGGCACGCTCGCGTAGCTGCGCCCACCCGGGTGGGAGACGTAATAAGTGCAGCCGCCGATTGCCCGTTCGTTCCAGGTATCGACAACATCGAATTTCAGTGGCGCATGCACGCCGATGGACGGGTGCAACCCGGAAGGGGGTGCCCAGGCTTTGTAGCGCACGCCCGCGACATATTCGCCGCGCACGCCGGTAGCGGCCATCGGCAGCGGGCGTCCGTTGCAGGTGATGATGTAGCGCTCGCCGTTCATGTGCGTGGCACGAACCTGCATGCGCTCGACCGAAGAGTCGACATAACGCGCCATGCCGCCGCCCGAGGCTTCTTCGCCGAGCACGTGCCAGGATTCCAGCGCCTGGCGCAGTTCGATCTGCATGCCATCACAGGACAGCGTGCCGTAGCGTGGAAAGCGGAATTCGAAGAACGGCGCGAACCAGTCCATCTGGAATGCGTAGCCGGCATCGCGCAGATCGTTCACCACGTCGCGCATGTCCTGGGCAATGAAGTGCGGCAACATGAAGCGATCGTGCAGGCTGGTGTTCCACGGGATGAGGCGGCCGTTGTACGGCGTTTTCCAGAAGCGCGCGATCAGCGCGCGCAGCAACAGCATCTGCGCGAGGCTCATCTGCCAGTGCGGCGGCATTTCGAATGCGCGGAATTCGAGCAAACCGAGCCGGCCCATCGGACCATCGGGACTGTAGAGTTTGTCGATGGAGAATTCCGCGCGATGCGTATTGCCGGTGACATCCACCAGCAGATTGCGAAGCAACCGGTCGACGAGCCAGGGCTCCGCGACTTCCTCACCTGGCTGGTTGCGCTTGTGCATCTGCTGGAAGGCGATCTCGAGTTCGTACAGGCTGTCGTTGCGCGCTTCGTCCACGCGCGGCGCCTGGCTGGTCGGGCCGATGAACATGCCGGAGAACAGATAGGACAGCGCCGGATGGTTCTGCCAGTAGGTGATCAGGCTCCTGAGCAGATCGGGACGCCGCAACAACGGGCTGTCGGCGGGCGTCGCGCCGCCGATCGTGACATGGTTGCCGCCGCCGGTTCCGGTATGCCGGCCGTCGATCATGAATTTCTCGGTTCCCAGACGCGTGAGGCGCGCCTGCTCGTAGAGTACGCGCGTGTTGTTGCTCAATTCCTCCCAGCTCGATACGGGATGAATGTTGACTTCGATCACACCGGGGTCGGGCGTGACCGCAAAGCGGCGGATGCGCGGATCGAAAGGCGGCGTATAGCCTTCCAATACGATCGGCACCTTCAACTCGGCGGCCACGGATTCCACGGCGCTGACCAGGTCGATCCAGTCGTCGATCGCCGGCAGAGGCGGGAAAAATACGTACAGCTTGCCCGCGCGGGCCTGCACGCACAGCGCCGTGTGAATGATCTCGACGGCCGATTTGCCAACCTCGAGCCTGGGTGCGGCCGGTGCCTTTACTTTGACCGCAACCGCCACGCCCGCGTCCCGCAAGGTCGCGTGCGGCTGGAAAGGATCCGGGGCATGCAGGGGATCGACGTCACGCGGCGCAATCCACGGCAGGGAATCGAGCGGCAGGCGAAATCCCATGGGCGAATCGCCGCCCACCAGATAGAGATGCTCGCGCCGCAGCGGCCAGGGGCTCGAACGCCATAGGCAACCCAGGTTCGCTCCTGGCTGCGGCTCCGGCTTCAGCGGCAACACATAGCCCACTGCTTCGCCCAGGCCTTTGCTGAGCAACGACGTCAGGCGTTTGCGGTCCAGGGAATCGTCCAGCTTCAACTTCAGTGGATCGAGGTTGACCGGCAGCTTCTGCTCGGATTGCGCGACCTGCCACACATCTTCGTACGCCGGAATCACATAGTCCGCGTGCAAGCCGAGTTTCGCGGCGAGCTTCGTGGCGAAGCGTTGTGCCTGGGCCGCCCCGATCCCGGGATCGACACGATCCGCGGCCAGCAGGCTGGCGTCTTTCCACAGCGGCTTGCCATCCGCGCGCCACAGGCAGGTGAGCGCCCAGCGCGGCAGCGGCTCACCCGGATACCATTTTCCCTGGCCCTCGTGCAGCAGGCTGCCTGGTGCGAACTGGTCGCGCATCCGCAGCCACAATTCGCCCGCAAGCTCGCGCTTCTTGTCGCCGAGTGCGGCCGTGTTCCATTCGGCGCCGTCCATGTCGTCGATGGAGACGAAAGTCGGTTCGCCGCCCATCGTCAGGCGCACGTCCCAGGCGGAAAGCTGGGCATCGACCTTGCGCGCGAGCGCGTCGATCTCGGTCCAGCGGCTCTCGCTGTAAGGCAGGGTTACGCGCGGATCCTCGTGGATGCGCTTCAACTCCATGCGGAAGCCAAACGTCACTTCGCATTTGTCGGTGAAGCCGATGACCGGTGCGGCGCTGGAGGGCGCGGCCGTGCACGCCAGCGGGATGTGCCCCTCTCCGGCGAACAGGCCTGAAGTCGGATCGAGGCCAACCCAGCCGGCGCCGGGGATGTAAACCTCGGTCCAGGCATGCAGGTCCGTGAAGTCCTTGGCCGGCCCGTGCGGGCCATCGAGCGACTTCACGTCCGCGGTAAGCTGGACCAGGTAGCCGGACGCGAATCGCGCGGCCAGACCAAGTTGGCGAAAAATCTGGACCAACAGCCACGCGGAATCGCGACAGGATCCCCGGCGTAGCGCGAGCGTTTCCTCGCAGGCCTGGATGCCCGGCTCCATGCGCACGATATAACCGATGTTGCCCTGCAGGCGCGAGTTCGCGGCGACCAGCATGTCGACGATGGCCAGTTTTCCGGTGAGGACTTCGCGGCGGAAGGCCGACAACCAGTTGGAGAGCAGCGTCCCCGGCTCCTCCGTTTCGAGGAAGGGCTGCAGTTCCTTGAGCAGGGCCTCCGGATACGCGAAAGGAAACGTCTCGGCGTATTTTTCGACGAAGAAGTCGAAGGGATTGATGACCGTCATGTCGGCCACCAGGTCGACCGTCACCTTCAGTTCCGTGGCCTTGTCGGGAAAAACCAGCCGCGCCAGCCAGTTTCCGAACGGGTCCTGCTGCCAGTTGATGAAGTGCTTCGGCGCGACCGTCAGCGAATAGCTGTTGATCGGCGTGCGGCAATGCGGCGCGGGACGCAGCCGGATTTCATGTGGCGACAGATTGACCGCGCGGTCGAAGCTGTAGGTCGTCTCGTGGGTAAGCGCAACGCGGATGGTCATGAAAGGCGGTGACTGGTGACTGCTGACTGGTGGCTGGTAAAAAAACCTGGGTCTGCAAGTGCAATTTCAGATCCCCCGCCCTTCGCTCCTCGTCCCCCATCCCTGCCCTGCATCAGGACATCCAGTCGGGGTTGGGGAGTTCGGCGAACAACTTGCGCATGCCGCTGCCCCAGCTCTGGCGGATCATCGAGAAGTACGGATCGCCCTCGCCGATGCGCTTCTGCATGCCCATGCGCAGCGAATCGCGCGGATACCACGCCAGATCGATCGGCAGGCCGACCGAGATGTTGCTGCGGATGGTCGAGTCGAAGGAAATCAGCGCGCACTTCGCCGCTTCCTGGTAAGGCGTGGCCCTGCTCAATACGCGGTCCAGGATCGGCTTGCCGTATTTGCTCTCCCCCACCTGGAAATACATGGTGTCGGAAAGCGCCTCGATGAAATTGCCCTGCGCATAGATGTTGAACAGGCGCGGCTCCTCGCCCTTGACCTGGCCGCCGAGCAGCAGGGTGGCGTTGTAGTCGATGTTGCTTTGGGCAAGATAGGGTCCGTCCCGGCGCTGTATGTCGCGCAAGGCATCTCCCACCAGGGTGGCGACGTCGAACAGGCTGCCCACGTTCCAGATCGACTCCTTGTCGGCCTCGAAATGCTTGTGCCGGTCCAGGATGTTCATCACCCCCTGGGTGACGGCTAGGTTCCCGGACGACAGGATGACGAACATGCGTTCGTCCTTCTGTTCGAAGATCCTCATCTTGCTGAAAGTGGCAATGTGGTCGACGCCGGCATTGGTACGGGAATCCGAGGCGAACAGCATTCCCGAATCCAGCTTGACTGCTACACAGTAAGTCATGAACGTTCCATAGGTCGTGGAACCTCATGATAACCCAGCCGCAACGCTGCCCCGTTCACGCGTAAGCAACATTGAAGAAACTGCGGTCGACCTCGTCGCCCAGCTCCTGCAGCCGGCTCAGGAAGTCCGTCAGGTACTCGTGCAATCCGCTGCCGAAGATCGTATCGATGCGCCCGAAGCGCAGTCCGGCGTGCAACTCGCCGGCACGACGCAACGCCTCGCCGGAATAGGGAGTGGAGATGGTCTGGAAGATGTCATAGGACTCTTCCATGCAGGCATGCAGCGAGCGCGGCATGTCGCGGCGCAGGATCAGGAGTTCGGCAACGCGCAGCGGCGTGATCACGTCGCGGTACACTTTGCGGTAGGACTCGAACGCCGATACCGAACGCAGGACCGCCGCCCATTGGTAATAGTCCACGGCCCCACCCACGTCCTCAACCTTCGGCAGCAAGACGTGATATTTCACGTCCAGTATGCGGGCGGTGTTGTCGGCCCGCTCCAGAAACGTCCCAAGGCGGTTGAAGTGAAAGGCCCCGTCCTTCAGCGCGGTGCCCACCGTGACGCCACGAAACAGGTGGGAGCGCTCCTTGACCCAGTCGAAAAATGTCAGCGCACCGTCGCCCGCCAGCCGGTCTTCGGTGAGATGCTGCAATTCCAGCCAGGTCGAATTGAGCACTTCCCACATCTCGGAAGTCACGTTGCCGCGCACCGCGCGCGCATTTTCCCGCGCGGCCTTGGCGCACGATACGATGGAGCCGGGATTGTCGGGATCGAGCGCCATGAACATCATCACGTCCCGGGCGGTCACCGTGCTGTAGCGGCCGGCGAAGGGGTACAGCGTGCCGGAAATATGCAGTGGAGCAAACCATTCCGAATCCTGCGTTTCGGATGCGTGCGACATGAGCGACATGCGATAGGCCACATCGAGAATGCGGGCGGTATTCTCCGCGCGCTCGACATAGCGGGCCATCCAGTAGAGGTTCGAGGCAGTGCGGCTTAACATAAGCTTCGCGACGTGCGGGGTACGAGATACGAGGGACGCGTGGAACCCTCGATCATGCCCGGCCCTCGCCTCCCGGCCCTCGCACCTACTCTTCCACTATCCATGTGTCCTTCGTTCCCCCGCCCTGCGAGGAATTAACCACCAGCGAACCTTCGCGCAACGCCACGCGGGTCAGTCCGCCTGGAACCATCATCACGTCCTTGCCCGACAGCACGAAGGGCCGCAAATCGATATGGCGGGGTGCCACGCCCTGCTCCACGAATATCGGGCAGGTGGATAGCGACAGTGTGGGCTGCGCAATGAATTTTTCCGGCGCGTCCAAAATGCGCTGCCGATACGCTTCGCGCTCGCGTTCGGTCGACGTCGGGCCGATCAGCATCCCGTAACCACCGGATCCATGCACCTCCTTGACGACCAGTTCGGCCAGGTGGGCAAGGACATACGCCAGGTCGTCCTTGAAACTCAACTGGTAAGTTGGCACGTTGTTGAGCAACGGCTCCTCGCCGAGATAGAAGCGGATCATTTCCGGCACATACGGGTAAATCGATTTGTCGTCGGCTACGCCGGTGCCGATGGCGTTGGCGAGCGTGACTTTGCCCTTGCGGTAGGCTTCGACCAACCCGGGCACGCCGAGCATCGAATCGGCGCGGAACGCCTGCGGGTCGAGAAAATCGTCGTCGATGCGGCGATAAATCACATCCACGCGTTGCGGCCCGCTGGTTGTGCGCATGTAGACCGCGTCGTCGCGTACGAACAGGTCGGGGCCTTCCACCAGTTCGATGCCCATCTGCTGCGCCAGGAAAGCATGTTCGAAATAGGCGCTGTTGAACTGGCCGGGTGTGAGCAGCACGACGGTTGGATTCTCCACACCGGTCGGCGCGACGCTGCGCAGGTTCTCCAGCAGCATGTCCGGGTAGTGCTCGACCGGCGCGATCGACTGGCGCGCGAACAATTCCGGCACCAGCCGCATCATCATTTTGCGGTTTTCCAGCATGTAAGACACGCCCGAGGGGGTGCGCAGATTGTCCTCCAGCACGTAGTACTCACCCGCTCCCGCACGCACCAGGTCGATCCCCGCCACATGCGCATAGATCCCGCCAGGCACGTCGAGGCCGACCATCTCCGGGCGGAACTGTTTGTTCTCGGTAACGCGCTCCTTTGGTATGTGACCGGCCCTGAGGATTTCCTGGCCATGGTAGATGTCGTGCAGAAAAGCATTCAACGCCTTGGCGCGTTGCCGCAGTCCCTTCGCGATCGCGCGCCATTCCGCAGCCGGGATGATGTGCGGCAGCATGTCGAACGGGATCAGCCGCTCGGAGCCGGCCTCCTCCCCATAAACCGCAAAGGTGATGCCGACGCGATGGAACAGCAAGTGTGCAGCCTGGCGCATCTGCACGATGTGCTCGGGCGGCGTCTCGGCTATCCATTCCGCGAGCGGCTGGTAATGGCTGCGCACGCTGCCGTCAGCCAGATACATTTCGTTATAGTAGGAATCGAAGGACATACGTAACCCCAGGTCGATTCAGCAACCGCTGTGCCACCGCGGTTGATCTGCGCCCCAAAAACTATAACCTTATGAACGAAATAATCATTTCGGCGTCAATAAATGCGGCTGCAACGACCCGCCGTTCACCCATGCACCGCCCGAAGGCGCCGGCGTCGGGAAGTGCACCATATTGGATATCAGGCGTCCGTCAGCCGAGCTTGGCGACGAAGCTTACGACTTCAGCACCGATCGAACGGATTGTTTCCCCCTGAAGTTCGTCCAGGAGGTTTCCGTTCGCATCGAAGGCTTCGTTGGCACGCGCGAGCCCAAGATGCGTGGGAACGATGACCACGCCCAGATGCGAAAGTATCGCGCGCAACATCGCCAGGCTGCGTACGCCGGCGAAATTCCCCGGCGATGCGGACATCAGCCCGCCGACTTTGCCTCTGAAAGCCACATGAGGCGGCTCTCCCGGTTCGGGGCGGGAAGCCCAGTCGATCGCATTCTTCAGGACGGCGGTAATGGCCGTATTGTATTCGGGGGAACTGATCAGGATGCCCTTGTGTTCTATAAGCAGACGCTTGAACAGTTTCGCGTTCGGCGGCAATCCCTGTTCGCGCTCGATGTCGCTGTCGTAAAGCGGCATCGGGATGTCGCGCAGTTCGATTTCCGTCACTGCAGCGCCGGCTGCACGCGCGCCTTGCGCCGCGATGTGGACCAGTTTCCTGTTGAAGGAGCCACTGCGCAGGCTGCCGGCAAACGCCAGAATCTTGTGTTCCATCGCCTTCAGTCAATAGGAGTGCGTTTGAGCGGGCGTGGCACGGAACCGCGGGAAGCTTTTCGTCAGGCGATGTTCTGCTCGAGCTCGCCCGTGGTGACGAGCTTGACGAACTGGAGCGTGGTCAGCGGCCGGCCGAACAGGAAGCCCTGCGCATACTGGCAGCCATAGGCGTTCAGGAAGGCGAGCTGGGCTTCGTTCTCCACGCCTTCTGCGATCACCTTGATGCCCAGGCTGCGCGCCAGCGTGATGATGGCGCGGACGATGGCGGCATCGTTGGGGTCGGAGGAAATGTCGCGCACGAACGACTGGTCGATCTTCAGCAGGTCGAGCGGCAGCCGCTTGAGGTAGGACAGGCTCGAATACCCGGTGCCGAAATCGTCGATCGCGATCTGCACGCCGAGTGCGGACAGCCTCTCCAGGGTGACGATCGAGGATTCCGCGTCGTTCATGACCGCGCTCTCGGTCAATTCTATTTCGAGGTTCTGCGCCAGCACGCCGGTATCGCGCATGATGTCGATGACCAATTCCGCGACATCGTATTCCTGGAACTGGCGGGCGGAAACATTCACCGCCACCTGCAGCGAATGCCCCGCATCCTGCCACTCGCGAATCTGGCGGCAGGCCGTGTGCAGAACCCATTCGCCGATCTGGCCGACGAGCCCGGCCTCTTCCGCCACCGGCACGAATCGCGACGGCGAGATCATGCCGAGCTTGGGGTGGTTCCAGCGCAGCAAGGCTTCCGCGCCGAATATGCGGCGCGTGGCCAGATCGATCTTGGGCTGGAACAGCAAACTCAGTTCGTCACGCTGTATTGCCGTGCGCAGACCGGCCTCGATCAGCATGCGCTGCTGCACTTCCTGATTCAGGTCTGCGGTGAAAAACTGGAAATTGTTGCGTCCCAGGTGTTTCGCGCTGGACATCGCGGCATCGGCGTGTTTAATGAGTTCGTCGACACTGCCAGCGTCATCGGGATAGAGGCTGATGCCGACCGACGCGGAAACAAACAATTCCTGGCCGTCGCTCGGGAACGGCCTGGCCAGGTCGTCGAGCATCACTTCGGCGGCCGCGGACAAGGCCTGCAGGCTGGTCACGTTGGGAAACACGATGGTGAATTCGTCGCCTCCCACGCGCGCGACGGTATCGGCCTCGCGGGTGGCTCTGCGGACACGCTCCGCGGCCTGTTTCAGGAGCGCATCGCCGACGTAGTGTCCCAGGGTCTCATTGACCACCTTGAAGCGGTCCAGGTCGATATGCATGAGGGCGACGCGCAGGCGGTTGCGTTGCGCATGGGCGATCACCTGCGTGAGCCGGTCCTGCATCAGGAATCGGTTCGGCAAGCCAGTGAGCACGTCGTAGTTGGCAAGGTATTGCACGCGCTCCTCGGCCCGCTTGCGCGCCGTGACGTCGCGCGAAGTGAGCACGATGCCGCGAATGCCCGGATTGTCCAGCAAATTGTTACCCAGCGCTTCCAGGTGGATCCAGGAACCGTCCGCGTGGCGAAAGCGCATCACGACCGGCGCCACCGAAACTTCCCCCTTCAGCAATGCATCGAAGGCCTCGCGCGCGCGGGCAACGTCCTTGGGATGGAGGGTTTCGAACGGCGTCTTGCCGATCAGGGTGCCCGGTTGATAACCAAGGATGCGCGAAGCCGCTGGCGACTCGTACATCGTCTCCCCGTTTGAATCATGGATGGTGATGATGTCGAAGGAATTCTGCACCAGCGCACGAAACCGGGCCTCGCCTTCCTGCACGGCGTCCGTCTTGCG
>JANXPQ010000179.1 GCA_025357235.1 Betaproteobacteria bacterium | reverse complement strand
GTCATCGCTCGATATAAAGAAAAAGCGCGTGCAGCTCGAGAACGGCAAGGCCTACGGTTTCGGCGCATTGCTGATCGCCACCGGTGCCGACCCGGTGCGATTGCTGATTCCGGGCGCAGCGGATTCCCAGGTCCAGTATCTGCGCACGTTCGCGGATTCCCGGGCCATCGTCGAGAAGGCGACATCCGCGAAACGCGTCGTCGTCATCGGCGCAAGTTTCATCGGCCTCGAAGCCGCTGCCTCGTTGCGCGCGCGTGGGATCGAAGTGCATGTCGTCGCACCGGACAAAACGCCCCTGGAGCGCGTCATGGGTCCGGAGGTCGGCGGGTTCATCCGCAAGGTGCACGAGGCTCACGGGGTGGTCTTTCATCTTGGCCAGACCGTCAGCCGTGTGGAAGGAAGCCGGGCGATATTGAGCGACGGCACGCAAGTCGATGCGGATTTCATCGTCCTCGGCGTGGGCGTGCGGCCCTCGATTGTGCTGGGCAAGCAGGCCGGACTGGCCATCGACCGCGGCATCGCCGTCGACGAATATCTGCAGACCAGCGCGCCCGGAATATTCGCCGCTGGCGACATTGCACGCTGGCCCGACCCGCACACCGGCGATCGCATCCGCGTCGAGCATTGGGTCGTGGCCGAACGCCAGGGGCAGGTGGCGGCGAAGAACATCCTCGGCCAGCACGTCCGATTCGATGCCGTGCCGTTTTTCTGGAGCCAGCACTACGACCTCGCCATCAACTACGTCGGCCACGCCGAAAAATGGGATGCCGTAGAAATCGATGGTTCGTTCGATGCCAAAGACTGCGCCGTTACGTACAAGCGCGGCAACCGCACCCTCGCCGTGGCCACGATCTACCGCGACCTGCAGAGCCTGCAAGCCGAACTGGCGATGGAGCAGAAGGCAGGGCCATGACCCCTGTGACAGACAATGCATGGCCGGCATTGCCGCTCGATGTGTGGCGGGATACCTACGCGACGTTGCACATGTGGACGCAGATCGTGGGCAAGCTTTGCCTCGCGCTTACGCCGCGCACGGTGGCGGACTTCTACCGCCTGGTGATGGAAACGCTGCACCGGATGGGCGTCGACGCAAAGATCTGGACGATGCCGGTCGAAATTCCCGATCCGATCCGCTTCGAAGCGGATACGACGCACCGGTCGTACGATCGGGCGCAGGCAAGCGCCTTCTGGCAGGCGCTGGTCGCAATGACACCGGTGTTCGAGCGCTTCCGCTGCGGTTTTGTCGGCAAATGCAGCCCGGTGCATTTTTTCTGGGGAAGTTTCGATCTGGCCGTGACGCGTTTCTCCGGCCGGCGCGCGCCGGTGCGCGCCGGTGCCGATGCGATCACGGTTGAAGCCTATTCGCACGAAGTCATCAGCCACGGCTTCTGGCCGGGCAGCGGAGCGATCCAGGAACCGGCGTTTTATGCGTACGCGGCGCCCGAGCCGGCTGGTTTCAAGGACGCTGTGATCCGGCCCGCTACTGCGTTTTACAGCAAGGATCTTTCCGAGTTCATCCTGCCCTATGAAGCAGTGCGGACCGCGGCATCGCCGGAAAAGGAACTGACTGCTTTTTTCGAGAGCACCTATGACCTGGCGGTCGATCTTGCAAAATGGAACCGCGCCGACCTTGAGCGAAACTAAGGAAACGACGAAATGAGTGAAAGATTTTCCGGCAATGTTGCGCTGGTGGCGGGCGGTACCGGCGGGTTGGGGCGTGCGGTGAGCCTGGCGTTCCTGCAGGAAGGCGCGCAGGTGGCGGTCACCTATCGCAACCAGGAAGAGTTCGACGCATTGAACCTGGCAGCGGGTGCGAACGGCTCACGGCTCGCAGGCCACGCTACCGATGTTACCGATGAAGCCGCCGTAAACCGGCTGGTCGGGAAGATTCTCGCAGGACACGGGCGGCTGGATGCGCTGGTGAATACGGTCGGCGGCTACGCCGGCGGTACGCAACTATGGGATCTCGAAACCGGGGTCCTCGATCAGATGCTGGCGCTGAATCTGCGCTCGGGTTACGCGTTGTCGCGCGCAGTGGTGCCGGCGATGCTCAAACGCAAACGCGGCGCCATCGTGAACATTGCCGCCAAGGCGGCACTCGATCATCCCGGCGGCGCGGCTGCGTACGCCGCTTCGAAGGCGGCGGCGCTGGCGCTGCTGGATTCGCTGGCGGCGGATTTGAAGGGCAGCGGCGTGCGGGTGAATTCGGTTCTTCCCAGCATCATCGACACCGGGGCCAACCGCAAGGCAATGCCCAAAGCGGATTTCGCGCTATGGCCGAAGCCCGAGGACATCGCGCGCGTCATCCTGTTCCTGTGCAGCGACGACGCCAAGGTCATTCACGGTGCCGCCATTCCGGTTTACGGCGACAGCTGAGAACCCGATCGGATTGCGTCCGGAACGGACAATCAATCGGGCAACTGCCGCATGAAATTGGTGTGATAGCGGGACACGAACTGCCAGATCTGCGTGTTGGCATCGATGACGCCGGTCGGCGCCCCCAGAATCTTGCTCTGCGAGCCGAGCATTCTGTCCAGATAGTCGCTTGCGCCGCCGGGCCAGACGTGCCCCGCACCCGTTAGCTTCCACAGCACAACTTCGATGCCGTCCTTGCAGGGGCCATAGGTCATGCGTGTTGCCGTGTGCGACGCCGAACTGCCGCTCCCATGGATTGGCGCGTCGATGCCGGGCGTGGGCGGGCAACCGTCATACGCAGCCCAGCGCGAGAGCACTTCTTCCACGGCGGGATGCTGGACGCGGATATTGGTCAGGGGGTAAGGGGGGCCGAGCCCACCCCGATAAAGCGCCCGCGTGTCGTCGACGCTGTGGATATGGAGGATGGGAACGGGGGTCTTCGGCCGGAAGGGAAGTTCGAGCTGCGCACCGGCCACCGGAGCGATCGCCGCGACAAGGTCCGGTGATTTGATGGCGATCCAGTAAGCCATCATCGCGCCATTGGACAGCCCTGTTGCGTAGACGCGCGCCCGGTCGACGGGAGCGTGCTTTTCCAGGTCGTCGATCAGGGCGCTCACGAATCCCACATCGTCGACTTTGTTGTTGAGCGCGTAGCCGCAGCATGTGCCCGCATTCCATGTCAGAAGGCGCTTGCCGAATATTCCGGTGCCATTCGGATAGACCGCGAGAAATCCCTCGCGATCCGCTGTTTCGTCCAGGCGCGAGTAGGCTTGCTGTCCGGCGGCGCTGCTGCCTCCGCCATGGAAATTGAGAACCACCGGCCAGGGGTTTGTCACCGTGTCCCTGGGAACGTGCACGATGTAGCTGCGCTCGCGTCCACCGTGCCTGAACTTGAACGTGTAATCGCCCGGAGGGGGTTCGGCGTAAGACAGACCAAGCGCGAAGAGAACTATCGAGCCGGCGCATGCGATCCTGCCCAGCAACCTCGAAGCCATGGCGATCTCCTCTCGCTGCGGCTGTTTCGTTCCAACCAACCGCTTCACAGATGGTACGCCGATGACAAATAGCGCAGGCTACAGCCTGTAACTCGATGTCAATTTTGTAATGGAGAAAATACGATCGCGGATAACAACGAATGGGTATCCCCGATCATCCCCGGTCATCTGTGCTCTTTGGCGTGGCGGGCCGGCACAGCGAACTCGCGATGACATATCCCGGCGAGACTGGCGACGCCTTCGCGGATCACCTGCTCCGAAGGGTGGGCGAAACACAACCGAATCCGCTTCCGCCCGGCGCCGGCATCGGTCATCCATTCGGCGCCCGGGTTGATGGCCACGCCCGATTGCAGCGCCATTTGTGTCAGGCGGGTCGTATCGACGCCATCCGGTAACTTTACCCAGAGGAAGATTCCCCCTGCCGGATCGGCGAATTCGGCCGCCGGTCCGAACTGCACGCGCAGCGCCTCGATCATGACATCGAGTTTGCGGCGCAGGGTTTTGCGCAGCGCACGCACATGCGTGTCGAAATGATCCGGGCAGTATTCGGCGAGGATCATCTGCTCGATCGCACCCGATCCGCCGTCGCTTTTGATGGCGAGGATGCGGCTCATCAGCGGCCATCCGGCGACCAGATAACCGATCCGCAGTGCCGGTGCAATGGACTTCGAAAACGAGCCGATGTGGATGACGCGCTCGTCCTGGCTCATGCCGCGCATAGCCTGCGGACGCGTGCCTTCCCAGACCAGATCCGCGTAGCACTCGTCCTCGAACACCGGCACACCGTAGATTGCGGATAACCCGAGTATCTCGGCGCGCCTTGTCGTGCTCATCACGGTGGCGGTCGGATTCTGCACGGTCGGGATCGTATAGATGTATTTCGGCCGGATGCCACGGCGCTTGAGATCTTCCAGTGCCGTCTTCAGCGCGGCGCCGCTGAGGCCGTCGTGATCGACCTCGACACCGACGATGTTCACGCCCAGCCGCTTCAACCGCGTGATGGCGCCGCCGTAGGTCATCTGTTCGACGATGACCGTGTCGCCCGGCGACAGCAGTACCTGGTTGACGAGATCGAGCCCTTGCAGCGAGCCGGATGTAACCAGGATCTCGTCGGGCGAGCACGTGATGCCGGCGTCCCTGGCGAGCTTGCGCGCGATGTACTCGCGCAAGGGATGATAGCCGAGCGGGCCGCTTTCGAGGCCATAGGTGGACAAGGTCCTGCCTTCGCGTTTGAGCACCGCGGCCGCGGCCGCAACCAGGCATCGACCGGCACGCTGCCGGCATCGTTGTGGCCGCCGACGAAGTTGAATTGCGGGAAGCCGGTCCATCTGGCGGCAGCGGGCGGCAGGTCGGGGCGAAGCAGGTCAGCGTAGTCGAACAGTTCGGCAGCCATGGATTTTGCTTTTGCGTCCATTTCTTCTGAAGGTATTTGTTGGCGCGTTGCGGTGGGTGTGCGCGGGTTGCCTGCGGTTCAGTGCGGCGGGACGTATCGTACCCCGAAACGTTTCCGTCTCTTTGAAGCCATAGCGGAGTACCCCATCCCCATCCCAGCCTTCCCCTTGAAGGGGGAATTGTATACATGACAAAGACAACAGGAGCGCGCAGTGAATTCGCGTGACAGGTCAAAGAAAAAAAGAGCGCCCGCCGGGTTCCGTGCGTGGTGGGCCGCTCTTCTTGCGAGAGCAGAAGAGTTTACTTATTCATCTTCTTTTCGATCTGAAAAACCTGTTCGCCGAGTAAAAGCAGCGCGTTCTGCTGATTCCTGATGGTGCGCTCCATGTCTAGCATTCTGGCTTTCAAGAGGGCGACATCCTCGTCTGATTCGAGAAAATCATCGGCGAGCGATTCGACTTTCTGCTCGATGCTCATTTTGTCCCACTTAGACATGGCTTCCTCCCTTGGCTATTTGGGGCGCGTCTTTGGTTTTCCTTTTGCGGTCTTTGGATCTGGCGGTGTGTTCAGCATCGCCAGCAGCAAATCACTCTCTCGCTTCTTTGTCTCGCTTGCCGAATGCAAGTCGAGCTTGGCGATCTCTGCGGCGCGTTGTGCTGCGGTGGGCGGTTTGGCTTTGGCCATCGCTTAAGGCTACGCCGCCATGCCGGACGGCGCAATGGTGGCCCGTTGTGACCTACTTCGCTCCCTATCACTTGGCTTGCGCTGGAAGTCCGGGCAAGCTGTGCTGATGCTATTCGGATACTTTGACGAAAGCGGTCAGCACGATAGGGACACAGGCAAGCTTGACCGGCTGACGGTGGGCGGCTGCATTGCGCCGATAGAGGCTTGGCTAGAGTTCGAAAATGAGTGGGCCAGGATTTTGCAGCGTGAATCGTTGAAGACCTTTCACGCGAGCGAGTTTTTCGCACCAAAGGCCGGCTTTAAGAGCGCATACAAGGGGTGGTCAGAGGATAGGCGCACGGACTTTCTGGAGTCTCTTGTGCTGGTCATGGAGCGCCACATCATGGAATACGTAGGCGTCCGCTTGCCTCGTGACGAAAATATTGCGAGCGTTCGGGACAAATATCAAAACGGAGTTATGAGCGGGATTACCCGTGCATGTCGAAGCGCTCAAATGAATCGAGACGATATCGCGCTCGTATTTGCTCGCCATCCCGAACAGTCCGAGGAGGCGCTGCTTGAGTACCACAGGAATATTAAAATTGCCTTGCCGAATTGGCGCTCTGTCACTGTGGCAGAACCCGCGGATATTTGCGCGTTACAAGCGGCCGACTTTTTCGCCTATCAGTTGAGCCATTCCACCCATTGGTTCGAACAGGATCAAATGACGCCGATTTTGCGCCGAATGAAAAACGGCGCAGCCGTTTTTTCTACTTGGCCGATGGACTGAGGCGATGATGCTATGCGGCCGTGAAGGAAGATTCACACTTCCAACAATACAGCGGGCTTCCTTCAGCCTTTGACTTCGGAACCAATTTTTCATGTCTATTTCGATCAATAAAACAGACGGGGCACAGGCCGTTGCCAACGTGGAAAGCGGTCGCTCGTTGCTTTCGTATGCGAATTTCGTCCGCTTCCGCTATAAGACGTTTGACGTTTATTTTGTCTTTGTCGGTCTTGGTACTGTGACCATAAAGCTCTTTTTCGATCTCGCGGAGACGTTGTTCGAGTTCGGCTCTTCGGTATGTAATGAATTGGCGAAATTGTTTCAAGGTATCCATGCTGGAGATCCCGCTACTGTTCAGCAGCCCGCCGATAAGTCAGACGCTTCCCGCTAACGCCCTTGAGTAGTTCGGTCATACGCTCTGCATCGTTGTGACCTGTTTTAACCCACTTGCCGTCGATCTTGGTTTTGGTTTCGCGGTGGTTGTAACGGAAGTCGAACTCAGTGACATAACGCTGTAGATGCTCGGGGCTGACATGATGAAACGTGCCGACAATGCCGCGCTTGAGAACGGAAAAGTAGCCCTCCACGGTGTTGGTCGTAATATCGCCGCGCACATACTCCCCGGCGGTGTGGTTAACGGTTTCATGGTTGGCAACCAGCGTCTTGAGGCCGCGCAAGGGGCGCTCCGCATCCGTGATCAGGCGTGTTTTGGCGACGTTCAATTGCTGTGTCAGGTAAGGGCGCAAATTCTTGGCCGCTACGGTCGGCAGATGCGTGGTGGAGCGTACTTTGCCGGTGTCATCGCTGGATGAGCGAGAAAACCATCGTCTTGCCCATCCCGCCGATATTGCCGGCCTTGCGTTTGCTAGCATGTTTGTTTTTTTCTTTCCCGCCCACGTAGGTCGAGTCCGCTTCGATGGTGCCTCCGCCTGGAGAGAACATGCCGCCCGAATCCTTCATGGCTTCGCGCAAGCGGTGCGTCATGAACCACGCCGTCTTGTATGTCACTCCAAGCATGCGTTCAACCTGCTTGCTGGAAATGCCCTTCTTGCTGGCGGCCATGAGGGCGGCGGCCAAGAGCCACTTATCAAGGCTGATCTTGGAGCGCTCGAACACAGTGCCAACAGTCACGGTGAATTGATCGCGGCAATGCCCGCAGTCGTACAGGCCCGCACGGTGCGCAGAGCCATTGAGCTTGCTGATGCGATCTACCGCGCCGCAGTGAGGGCAGACAGGCCCACGCGGCCAGCGCACGGACTCAAGGTAGTCGCGTGCAGCGTCTGGGTCGGTATAACGAGGTTCGTTGAACAGGTAATCGGACATGATTATTTTTCCTGCGCCTGAAGCGCGTTCAAATACTCTTCCAGATACGCAATCTCAGTCTTCAAAGCATTTGCCTGAAGTTGAGATAGATCTGGCGGCAATAAAGGATTTGGTTCACGAGCTAGCAAATCTTGTTTCATTGCGAGCAGAAGTGAGGGCAAGACTTCTTTGGGGACAGACTTTAGAGCAAGCTCTAGCAAGTGCTTCAGAAACTCACAACGTGAGTTTAGGCGAGGAACTAAGGTATCTAATTCTTCAATCGTCATGATTAACTCCATACGCATAGCGAAATGATGCTCTCGTGACGTGTCTTTGTCAAGTATATAATTCCCCTTGAAGGGGAAGGAGATTGGATGCTAGCAGCGTATCTTCGTACTCGAAATCGGTTCTAGTAGTGCGGCGGCGTTTCGTCGCGCAAATTGCGCGGTTCCGCCGGCAGGGCGGCGCTTACCTGCTCGCGCAAGGCGCGCAATTCGTGCTGGAGCTGATCGATCTGTTGCTGCTGCCGGTATACGGTGCTGTTCAGCACTTCCAGCAATTCTTCGGAAAAGCTCAATTTTGTTTCTATTTCCGCGAGGCGGGATTCCATGTCTGTTCCTCTATTCTTCCGTCATCGGCTTCGCCGTTACGGTGACTTTGGCGCCGCGACACTCCACCGTCTGGCCGGCGCGAATCTTCGCCGTCTTGCGGCTTTCCGGCTTGCCGTCCACGGTCACTTCGCCTTCTGCGACCATGTGCTTGCCCTGTCCGCTGCTGCCGGCGACGCCCGCCAGCTTGAGCAGATCGCACAGCCGGACATACTCGCCTTTCAGTTGAACCTGGATGGTTTCCACGAAATTCCCGATGATTTCCATTCGACTCTAGCCCAGTTGAGCCAAAACGCGAAGCAGGCTCCGGGCTCCGGCAGGCAAATCCGGCATCGCGCAGCGCGTCGGCGGACTTACAATAGGGGAATCCAGCGCCGGTTCGCCTGTCCAACTTTTCCGCCCAACTTTCCCCTTACCGATCGATGCAGGCCCTCAGTTTCGATAATACCTTCGTACGCGAGCTGCCCGCGGACCCGGTGACCGGGCCGGGGCGGCGGCAGGTGCATGGCGCCCTGTATTCCCGCGTGCAACCCACGCCGGTAGCCGCGCCGCGGCTGGTTGCCTGGTCGCGCGAGGTGGCCGAGATGCTGGACATAAGTCCCGCCGATATCGAATCGCCGGCCTTTGCCCAGGTCTTCGGCGGCAATGCATTGCTCGACGGCATGCAGCCGTACGCCGCCAACTATGGCGGACACCAGTTCGGCAACTGGGCCGGCCAGCTCGGTGACGGCCGCGCCATCACGCTGGGCGAGACGGTCAATGCGAGGGGCGAGCGCTGGGAGTTGCAATTGAAGGGCGCGGGACCGACGCCCTATTCGCGCACCGCCGACGGCCGGGCCGTGCTGCGCTCGTCGATCCGCGAATTCCTGTGCAGCGAGGCCATGCATCACCTTGGCGTGCCGACGACGCGCGCATTGAGCCTGGTGGCGACCGGCGAACCCGTCGTGCGGGACATGTTCTATGACGGTCATCCGAAGTCCGAGCCCGGCGCGATCGTATGCCGGGTGGCGCCGTCGTTCATCCGCTTTGGCAACTTCGAGCTGCCGACATCGCGCGACGATGTCGGCCTCATGAACAAGTTGATCGATTTTACGATCCGCCGCGATTTCCCGGAATTGATTTGCGCAAACGGCGAAGGCAGCGAAAGCGTGCGGGCCGCGTGGTTCGCACAGGTATGCGAGCGTACCGCGCGCATGGTTGCGCACTGGATGCGGGTGGGCTTCGTGCACGGCGTCATGAATACGGACAATATGTCGATCCTCGGCCTGACCATCGACTACGGGCCCTATGGCTGGATCGACGATTTCGATTTCGACTGGACGCCGAATACGACGGATGCGCAGGGGCGCCGCTACCGCTTCGGCCAGCAGGCGCAGATCGCGTACTGGAATCTGGGGCAACTTGCCAATGCGCTGGTGCCGGCCTTTGCCTCGGTGGATCCGCTGCATGCGGGCCTGCAGCGTTTCGTGGACGTTTTTACCGAGGCAGATCGCGGCAACATCGCGGCGAAGCTGGGCCTGGCCGCATGCCTGGATGGAGACGAGGAACTCATGCAGGCGCTGCAGGCCTTGCTGCAGGAGGCGGAGGCCGACATGACCTTGTTCTTCCGCGCGCTGAGCGATGTCGACCTGGATTCGCCGGATATGTCGCCGCTCGGCCATGCTTTCTATGATGAAACAAAGCAGCGACGTGCCGGGCCGGCGTTCGCCGACTGGTTGCAGCGCTATGCCGCGCGCGTGCGGCGCGACGGGATGCCGGCCGCGCAACGCCGCTCGCGCATGCATGCCGCCAATCCGCGTTACGTCCTGCGCAATTATCTGGCGCAACAGGCGATCGATCGCGCCGAACAGGGTGACGATGCAGGCATCAACGAATTGCTCGATGTATTGCGCCGTCCTTACGAAGATCAGGCCGGCCGCGATCAGTTCGCCCGGCGCCGGCCGGACTGGGCGCGCAACCGGGCGGGGTGCTCGATGTTGTCATGCAGCTCGTGAGCGCAATGACGACCTCGGGCGACGAAGAGGGTTTTGCACAAATTTACGGGCACAAAACGCAATATGGAGAACAGTCATGGCTAAAAAACCAGCAGTCGTAGGATTCGTATCACGAGAGGATTACGCCGAGTATCGCGCCATTTGCACCGACGGCGACGGCATGCCGAACGACTACAAGGTTTTTCTGAAGAACTACAATCAGGAACTCGGCGAGCTGCGCGCAAGCGGCGTCTCGCCCACTCAGATGAACATCAAGCCCGGCGAGCTGGCCGCCTGGTGCAAGGCCAACGGGCACGAGATCGACAGCCGCGGCCGCGCTGCGTATGCGAAGTTCGTTTTCTCGGGACTGAACATCAAGAGCCCGGAAATGAACGCCAGGAGATAGCGCGGCTTCGATGTCCGGCTCTATTTCCGGACATTGTCCATGGTCGGCCGGCCTTGCTTTGGTCCCGCCCGTGCGACCTGCGTCTTGCGCCATCCCTTCGAGGATAGGCTCGCCCTCAGAGCAGTGTCTCTTTACGTACGCGATTGCGCGATTGCCCGTGGGATGGGCGTCGATTCTTTGCCTTTCAGCACCGCACTTTTCTCCCAAAGCAATGACCAAGTAGGGACAGGCCTGCTCGAGCGGTGCTGCAGCGGTTTTCCGGTGATCGACTCCGCCGATTGCGGCGGGCGCTCGTTTCCAGGATGGATCTTCGCGGCCATCGGTCAGGCGGCCATCACCGCACCTGGCTGCGCGCAAGCCGAACACATTATCGCGTATATACGCGGGACAGAAAGACCAAATTGAAATCGGCCCTCTTTGACCTATTCGGACGCGCGTCCCAGGCGGCACCATGGAATACCGAAGAGTCCATTCGCGAAGAACTCTTCAGCATCGAGCGTCTCGAGCAGCATGCCGAGAGCCTGGCGGCCGCCCAATCCATCACCAAAAGACCCATGGGCGGGCGGTCTCTCGCCGCTCGATTGAGGGACAACGAGTCGGTCCTGCTCGATGCTTATCACACCATTGCAGACCGTGTCGGTGCGGGCCGGGCGATCACGCCGGCCGCCGAGTGGCTGCTTGACAACTATCACGTCGTCGAAGAGCAGATCCGCGAAATTCGCGACGATCTGCCACGCGGCTACTATCGGCAATTGCCGAAGTTGGCCACCGGGCCATTCGCGGGGTATCCGCGGGTATTCGGCGTGGCCTGGGCCTTCGTCGCCCATACGGACAGTCGTTTCGATCCCGGGATGTTGCGCGGCTTCCTGCGGGCCTACCAGCGCGTTCAGCCGCTCACCATCGGAGAACTATGGGCCGCAGCGATCACGCTGCGCATCGTGCTCGTGGAGAATCTTCGACGCGGAGCGCAGCGCATCGTGCGCAGCAGCGCCGCGCGCGAAGTGGCGGACGCTCTGGCAGATCGGCTCCTCGGGGTGAACACGCACCCGACCGAGTCGGTTCACGCGGTCCTTCAGCGCTACGAAACGGCACCCTTGCCTGGCGCCTTCGCCGTTCAACTCGTTCAACGGCTGCGTGACCAGGATCCGAAGGTCACGTGGACTCTGACGTGGCTTGAGGAGCGCTTTGCGGCACAGGGCACGACGGTCGACAAGATCGTGCACGACGAGCACCAAAGTCAAGGTGCGACCAACGTGACAGTCCGCAACATCATCACGAGTATGCGGCTGATTTCCGACGTCGACTGGGCGGAGTTGTTCGAAAACGTCAGTCTCGTCGACGATGCGCTGCGCTCAGGCAGCGACTTTGCGGCGATGGATTTTCCCACACGCAATCTCTACCGCAGTGCGATCGAGGAGCTCGCACGCGGTGCCAGACTGACGGAACTCGATATTGCGCAAGCGGCGCTTGCGGCCGCAAACGCCCCGCAGCCCAAGGCGGCGGAACACGAAGAGCGGCCCGACGCGGCCAATTGCAGCGAGCGCGCTGCAGACGTTCGCTGGCGGGATCCAGGCTATCACCTGTTCGCCGGGGGACGCCGCGCGTTCGAGGCGACGGTCGGATTTCGCGCGCCCATGCGCAGCTGGCCCCATCGCTTCAACGCCATGATCGGCATCGGCGGCTATATCGGTGACGTTCTCGCAGGTGCTGTGATTCTGCTCTGCGTGCCGTTGGTCGTGCTCGCCGCACAGGGGATCGACGACTGGCGGCTCGGTCTGCTCGCGCTTCTCGGGCTGATCCCCGCCATCGATGCCGCAATGGCGCTCGTGAACCGACTCGTGACGAGGGAGATCGGTGCGACGATCCTTCCGGGCCTGGAACTGCGCGAGGGCGTACCTTCGAAACTGCGCACGATGGTGGCTGTTCCCATTCTTCTCACGACACCGGCCGCGCTCGAAGAGCAAATCGAACGCCTGGAGATCCACCATCTGGCAAGTTCCGAAGGGGAACTGCATTTCGCATTGCTCTCGGACTGGACCGACGCGGCGACCGAAACCGTTGTGGGCGATGACGCGCTGCTCGACGCGGCCGCCGCCGGCATCGCCCGACTGAACAGGCGCTACGGACCCGTCACCGGGGGCGAGCGTTTTCTGCTGTTGCATCGCCGGCGCGTGTGGAACAAAGGACAGAAGAGCTGGATCGGGTGGGAACGCAAGCGCGGCAAGCTCCATGAGCTGAACCGGTTGCTGCGTGGCGCAACCGATACGACCTTCGTGGCCGTTGGCGGGCGCCCGCCAGCCGTACCCGCGGGCGTGCGTTATGTCATCACGCTTGACGCCGATACCCGGATGCCGCGGGATACGCCGCGTCGGTTGGTCGGCAAGATGGCGCACCCTCTCAATCGTCCGCGGTTCGACACGGGCACGCGCCGCGTCGTCGAAGGATATGGCGTGTTGCAGCCACGCGTTACGTTTTCGCTGCCGATCGGCCGCGAGGGCTCGCTGTTCCAGCGCATCTTTTCCACCAGCGGCATCGACCCTTATGCCTCTGCCGTGTCCGACGTGTATCAGGATCTCTGCGGAGAAGGCACTTACACCGGCAAGGGGATCTACGATGTGGATGCTTTCGAAGCTGCGCTCCACGGCCGCGTACTCGAGAACACGCTGCTCAGCCACGACCTTTTCGAGGGAACCTTCGCGCGTGCCGGGCTGGTCTCGGACATCGAGGTCGTCGAGGAATTTCCATCACGCTACGACCTGGCCGTCGAACGCCAGCACCGCTGGACGCGCGGTGACTGGCAATTGCTGCCATGGATTCTCGGCCGCGCAGATGCATCCGCCGCGCATCGCGGCAAGAGCGCGATTCCCCTGATCGGCCGCTGGAAGATGCTGGATAACCTGCGGCGGTCGCTGCTGGCGCCGGCAACGGTTGCCGCTTTGCCGGCGGGCTGGTTACTGCCGCTGCACGCCGCTGTTACCTGGACCGGCTTCCTGCTGGCGACGATAGCGATTCCGGCGCTGCTTCCCGTATTCGCCGAGATCGTGCCGCGACGCGCACGGATCACGGCACGCAGCCACCTGCGCGCGCTGGCCACGGATGCGCGGCTTGCTTTGTCCCAGACCGCGTTGCTGGTCGTGTTGCTCGCGCATCAGGCATGGGTGATGGTCGATGCGATCGCAAGAACGCTGTTTCGCCTGTTCGTGAGCCGGCGGCATCTGCTCGACTGGGTAACGGCCGCGCAGGCGATGGGGAGTCTCCGGCTCGATCTGCGCGCCTTCTATCAGCGGATGGACGGCGGCGTGGCCATCGGCATCTGTGCCGGGATCATCGTCTGGCGCGCCGGAAGCGACGCCTGGCCGATAGCGGCGCCGTTCGTAATCGCATGGATTGCGGCGCCGGCGATCGCGCGATGGATCAGCCTGTCGCCCCTGGTGGCGGGACGGCTGTCGGTCTCGGATGCGGACGCCCGTGCTTTGCGGCTGATTGCGCGCCGAACCTGGCGTTTCTTCGAGACCTTCGTGACGGCGACGGACCATATGCTCCCGCCCGACAATTTCCAGGAAGACCCGAAGCCGACTGTCGCGCACCGCACCTCGCCCTCCAATCTCGGACTCTATCTCCTCTCGGCAATCAGTGCCCGCGACTTCGGTTGGGTGGGAACCGCCGACACCGTCGATAGGCTGGTAGCGACGCTCGCGACCCTGGGCAACCTGCAGCGATTCCGCGGCCACTTCTACAACTGGTACGACACGCGGGATCTGCGTCCGCTGGAGCCGCAGTACATCTCCTCGGTGGATAGCGGCAACCTCGCCGGGCATCTGATCGCCGCGGCAAATGCCTGCCGGGAGTGGATCAGCCTTCCGCGATCCGGCGCCGGTTTGTTTGCCGGCATCGAGGACAGCCTGATCCTCGCGCGCACGACCTTGCAGGAACTTGCCGACGACCGGCGCATGCAGACAATCACGCGGCAAGAGCTTACCGAGTCACTCGATGCGCTGGACGCGGCGCTTCGCCGGGACCGGGCCGCACCGGAGGAGTTCGCCGCACACCTGGAGGAAGCTGCGCGGCTGGCCACAACCTTGGTCGACATCGTCCGAACGCTGGCCGGTGAACGTGGGGACGCTGCCGGCGGCGAAATGCTGTTCTGGGCGGAGGCCACGCAGCGGTCGATCGAGAGTCACCGGCGCGACTTTGCGCCGACTGCCGGCGCCACACACTTGCTGCAACGCCGCCTCGCAGCGCTCGAGACGACGATGCGGGCCATGGCCGTCGCGATGGAGTTCGACTTTCTGCTCGACCCGGACCGCAAGCTGCTGTCGATCGGCTATCGGGTCGCGGAGGGCACTCGTGATCCGAACTGTTACGACCTGCTCGCCTCCGAGGCGCGCCTTGCGAGTTTCATCGCAATCGCCAAGGGCGATGTCGCCTCACGGCACTGGTTTCGGCTCGGACGCGCCGTCACGCCGATCGAACATGGCGCTGCGCTCATCTCCTGGTCGGGGTCGATGTTCGAGTATCTGATGCCTTCGCTCGTCATGCGTGCACCGGCCGGCAGCCTGCTCGAACAGACCAGCCGTCTGGTCGTGCGCCGGCAGATAACCTATGGCGACGCGCTCGGTGTGCCCTGGGGGATTTCGGAATCCGCCTACAACGTCCGCGATCTTGAGCACACCTATCAATATTCGACCTTCGGCGTTCCGGGTCTCGGCTTGAAACGAGGCTTGAGCGAGAACGCCGTGATCGCGCCGTATGCGACGGCGCTGGCGGCCATGGTCCATCCGGCGGCGGCAGCGTTCAACTTCGTGCGCCTTGATCAAATCGGCGCGCGCGGCCGCTATGGCTTTTACGAGGCGCTGGATTACACCCGGACGCGCCTGCCCGATGGGGAGGACTTCGCGATCGTCCGCGCATTCATGGCGCACCATCAGGGCATGACGGTGGTCGCCATCGCCAACGCGCTTCTCCACGGGAAAATGCGGGCGCGGTTTCATGCCGAGCCGATCGTGCAGGCAACGGAATTGCTGTTGCAGGAACGCACGCCGCGGGACGTCGCGGTGGCTCATCCCCGGGCGGAAGAGGTCAAGACGGCGACCACTGTCCGCGATTTCGAACTACCCGCGGTGCGACGGCTGCACTCCGCGCAGAATGCCACGCCGCACGCGCACCTGCTTTCGAATGGCCGGTATGCGGTGATGCTGACCGGTGCCGGCTCCGGCTACAGCCGTTGGGGCGACCTCGGAATCACGCGCTGGCGCGAAGACGTTACCCGCGACGACTGGGGTGCTTACATCTTCCTGCGCGACGTGCAAAGTGGCGCCGTATGGTCTGCAGGCTACCAGCCGAGCGGGGTCGAGCCGGACAGTTACGAGGCCACCTTTACCGAGGATCGTGCCGAATTCATCCGTCGGGACGGCACCATCACGACGACCCTCGACGTCGTTGTCTCGCCGGAGGACAACGCCGAAGTCC
>JANXPQ010000168.1 GCA_025357235.1 Betaproteobacteria bacterium | reverse complement strand
GGCTGGGACAAACCTCGCTCCTTCCCAGGGAACGCAAAGACCGGTCAACTGCCCCGAACATTTGAGACCAATCGGCAAATCAATTCGGATGTTACTTGCCAAAACGTCCTGCATCAGTCGTAATATTCCGGCCTCAGATCTCGAAACGCATCCAGCGTGCAACGATAGCTCACGGCGCGAATCCTCGTATCGACTTTCGGGTACGGGCTGAATAAAAACAAAAATTTCGCCACGATTCTGGCCTTCAGCTTCGCGGGAAGAAGACTAAGGCAAACCAAGGCCGGAAGAACTATCGTGCCCATCAGTAACTTTTCATGCCACTGCAGTCCCGACCATTGCCGGAATAGCGCTTTCAAGCCACCGTCGACATAAATGTGCATTAGCTGGAGCCGCCGGTACCGGGAGATATTCACTTTGGAGCGGAGCAGTTGTCCGTGGCGTTCCTGAAGACTCTGCATTGCCAGCAACCAACAGGTATTCATGTCGCTGCCTGGCAGCAATGATGCCCTCACGGACTCCGGAAGCCCTTTTACGTCAAGATTGGAAAGTAACTGGGTCCCTTCCTTTTCCCGCTTGTTGAAGTAAAAAAACCCGAACGACTTCTTGCTGATGCCTATGATGGTCCACGGCTGCGGAACAGCAAGAATGCGATTGGCTGCCAGAAGAAGCGCGTTTGTTGCGTAGTAGTCAGGATAGGGCGAATCATAGAACGGGCCATCCTTTGACAACTGCTCAATCAATTGCATGCTGACGAGGGAGTACTGCATGTTGTAAGGATAGGTGACACGGAAGGCCATTGAATCATGTACGACTTCGAGCGCCTCCTCGTGTCCGAGGAGAAAGGGCTTCTGCCTTGCCGCAAAGAAGCTGACATGGGCAAACTGGACAAAACCGGTTTCACGGCCGGGAATTGTGCCGGGATGGGCAAACTGGAACGCGTCGTGGAACACCATTTCAGGTAAATTCCAGGCACGCAGGGTCTTATCGAAATGCCTGAAGTATCCGCGCAGCAGGCCGTCGTCGTCACCGAGCATCAGGACATAGTCGCCGGTGGCTTGCTTTAACGCGAGATTCCAGTTATCCGTCACCGGAATGAACGAATCGCTGCGGACATATCGAATGCGCTTGTCCTGCAGCGAACCAACATAACCACCTACGTCTTCCGCAGATGCATTGTCCGAGACCACGATCTCCCAGTCGTCATAGTCCTGCTGGCGGACAGTCTCGATCGCCTCTTTAAGAAGGTCAAGGCGGTCACGGGTTGGCAGCAACACCGAAAATTTCAAAGGGGCTTCCTGTATATCACCGTGTACGCCGATCCCAGGCCTTCAATCGATTCGATGGGGCGCAACAGCTTGGCGAGTTGCCTTCCAAAAATGCGCGCAATGCGCTTCGCCAGGCGATTCTTCGGCAAGTTACCGAGCGAATAATCCCACCCAAAAGCATTCCAACCCAAGCTTCCCTCGTCGGTTGTCGTTTCGAGCATCGGCTCGAGTCCTCCTTTCCGCACGATAGCGGTGATCAGTGACATGGGAAATAGTCGAACGTGTCGAGGCGCGTCGACATGAGTCCAGTACCGCCCGAGTACCTTGAACTGCCAGGCATGAGGGTTCGGTGCCGCGAGAATCAATACGCCACCCGGATTGAGTTTGCGGATCGCGGTGGCGATCAGTTCGAACGGATCGCGAAGGTGTTCAATTACGTGCCAGAGCGCAATAACATCGGCTTGCGCAGAATTCTGGAGGGCGGCCACCTCGTTTACCGTATTTACGGCCCGGATGCCCAGTTGTCGCTCGATGAAGCGACAACTCTCCGCACTCATTTCAATGACCTCTACATCAAATCCCGCATCTTTGGCCAGCAACGCGTAACCGCCTGTTCCCGGGCCGATCTCGATCAAACGACCGCCGCTCGCAAATCTGCGGGTCAACTCTAGCTTGTATTCCTCGGTGGGCAGTGAATCCCGTAGCGCCGCCTCTGTGGCGGGAAGGGGATAGTAAGACGGCGGATAGTATGCTCCAAGATCCTGTGGAACATTTTCCAGAAAAACGAGGCCACACGCGTCACATTTTGCATATGTGAAACTCTGATCCGTCACTCGCCTGTTAAAGTCGCGCGTTTGAAACAGCCGACGGACCGGATGGTTGCAATTCTCGCAGGACAAGCTCATGGTTCTCTCCATCTCCATCCATCGGTATCGCACACTATGCGGCGGTAATTACCTGTCTGCGTGAATAGCGCGAGCTCTGGCAGTTGCACAACGCTGAATTTTATGAATATCGAGTTCACGAACACGATGATCGTTTACCGCCCCGGGCCCCAAGCCAGTTTGGTAAGCTTTTCCCGCTGTTCATCCGTCGCCTCCTGATACCGTCTGGTCTGGTTATCTGCCACAAGGAGGCCTTCCTGTCGTCCCCGCCAGAATGTCCTGCTGTCGGCCCACCGTTGCCACTCATGACCAGTTCCCTCACTATCGACAACAACGGCACGCTTTCCCATCGCCAGGATTTGCCCGGTGATCCCGCGTCGCCCGCTCTCCACCCTCCAGGCGTTTTCTTTTGACCGTACTTTTCCAACGCTTATTTGTCCCGCGCATAAAGATGAAATCATAAAGGCGTTGCTGCGCAAATGTGGATTTGGAAACGGGGCAAACTGCGTGCGCCGAATGCCGCTTTTCGCCACGAGTCGCAGCCAGTTGAAGGCAACACGAGGATGAAAGAGGCCCGCCACGCCCCGCTGCCGGACGATGTCTTGCGCCGCATTCAATTGGTCTTGATAAAGGCTTTCCCAGGATCCGGTGGCGCCCGCGATGCCTACGCCTTCCTTACTGGCATTCCCGTAAATTTTTGCCAGCCAGTCGGCGTTGAGAATCTCGCTGAACGAATTCAGGAATAAGTAATAGTCCGACACCTTTCTTCCGACGAGCAGCCAGTAAGTCTCCAGATCGTACCCGCGATCCGGAACCCAAAAGCAATCGTGCCTGACATTCCGGATAAGTGACTTGATTTCGGGCTCGAGAAAACCTTCTGGAAAACCCTTGAGTAAAAATATGAGGTCATGATCAATTCCGGCGGATTGCTTCCGGTAGGATTGCAAAAACCGTTCGAGGCAGGCGGTATCGTTGCCGCGACGAATCAAGTGTGCAACGCAGATGCTGCTCACGATTTACGCTGCCAATGACCGAATCGTCGCATCACGAGGCGTGGTTTTCCTTGAGATAGCGGCAAAGAGCGTCTCTCCACGACGGAAGCGTGATACCGATTGCCCTGGCCGCGTCGTTACCCAGGACCGAATACAGGGGCCTGCGCATTTGACCGGACATGCCCTTGCGATCCACGGGAACCACCTCGATATCTATGCCCAGTTCTTCGTAGATGGCCTTCGTGAATTCAAACCAGGTGCATTGTCCTTCGTTGACCAGGTGGTAAATCCCGCCGGCGACACCCTGGTGTGAGATCAACCTGAACACTGCGCGACTCAGATCGTCTGTCGAAGTCGGGCTTATTGTCTGATCGCATGCCATTTCCAACCTCTTGGCACGCTTTGCGTCGTCAACGCGCTTGTCCACGAAATTGCCGCCCTTCGACGCGGCGCCCGAGCGCCCATACAGCCCGCAAGTACGTACGATAACGGCATGCTCGGGTGCTGCTGCGATTGCGGCATACTCTCCCGCAGCGCGAGTTATTCCATAGATCTGCAGTGGATGCGGAGGGTCGCTCTCGACATAAGGCGTTCTCTTTTCCCCGCCGAATACGTAGTCGGTGCTGAATGTAACGAGCCGCGCATCATGCTCGCGACAAAAGCCAGCGAGCCGCCCGACCGCGAAACAATTGATGAAGAACGCCTTCTCGGGCTGCTCTTCGCAGAGAGGGACGTTGTGAAAGGCTGCGCAATTGATGACGACATCGGGTCCGGCATTGCGGACGGCCTTTTCGATCTGCCCCACGTCCTGAAGGTCAAGCTGGCTTCGCGCCGGCGCGACAATCTCGTGGCCCGGGTTATTGCGCAGAAGGTCGCCCCCGAGCTGGCCGGTAGCTCCGATCAGGAGTATTTTCACGAATTAGTTTTCTCGAGCAACGGGTACGCGCGATCCTTCGCGGATATGATCGCCGTCGGAAGCGGCCACCGAATGGCGAGCACGGGATCATCCCATCGAATGCCGCGAGCGCTATCGGGGTGAAAGAACTCGGACATCTGATACAGCACTTCCGAGTTATCGACGAGCGTCTGGAATCCATGCGCGAAACCATGCGGGATGAAAAGCGCCATTCTGTTTTCCGCGGAAATTTCCGCTCCAAACCATTTACGGTATGTTGGAGATTCAGGCCTGACGTCCACAATGACGTCATAGATGGCACCCATGGTGCAGCGTACCAACTTGGCTTCGCCATGAGGCTCCGCCTGAAAATGCATCCCGCGCAATGTTCCGGCGAGCCGGTTATACGAAACATTGCACTGGACGAAATGGGAATTCAGGCCACGTGCCGCAAATTCTTTGTCGCAGAATGATCGTGCGAAAAATCCGCGGTCATCTTCAATTCGGTCGAGATCGACGGTATACACCCCCTCCAGGGGGGTCTCCTGGAATCTCATGCGACTATTGCCACCTCGGGAATCGGCACCACAAACTGGCCGCCCCAGGCTTTGATGCCAGTCATCTGCTGGACGATTTCTTCCTTCAGATTCCACGGCAGGATCAACAGGAAATTGGGCTTTGTCTCGAATATGCGGTCCGGCGCATAAATTGGAATGTGCGTTCCCGGAAGAAACATACCCTGCTTGTGTGGACTGCGATCGACTGTGTAGTCGATGAAGTCCGTGCGGACACCGCAATAATTCAGGAGCGTGTTGCCTTTCGCGGGAGCCCCGTAGGCGACGATCGATTTTCCGCTTTCCTTTGCCTGAACCAGGAATTGCAGAAACTTGCGCTTCGTCATGCGGACTTTTTCCGCGAACTTATCGTATGTCATCAGTTTGTCGAGCCCGGCTTCGCGCTCCTCCCTCAGGAGAGCGTTGACCGCGCCCGTCACGTCTTTACTCTCATCCCCGAAATGTTTCGCGAATATCCGCAACGATCCGCCGTGGGTCGATAACTGCTGCACGTCGAATAGCGCCAGCCCGTGACGGGCAAACACTTTCTCGGCGGTCAGAAAGGAAAAGTACGAAAAGTGTTCGTGATAGATGGTGTCGAACTGGTTTTCCCGCATCAAACGCAGCAGATGGGGAAACTCCATCGTAATCACGCCGCCGGGCTTGAGCAGGATTTTCATTCCAGCGACGAAGTCG
>JANXPQ010000150.1 GCA_025357235.1 Betaproteobacteria bacterium | reverse complement strand
GGCAAGATCACCTATCCGGTCAAGGGCGCGACGCTCATCGGCAACGGGCCGGATGCGCTGACGCATGTCTCCATGATCGGCAACGACATGAGCCTGGACTCGGGGGTGGGCACCTGCGGCAAGGAAGGCCAGAGCGTACCGGTCGGTGTCGGCCAGCCGACTTTGCGCATCGATGGGCTGACTGTCGGGGGAACGGCCTGAAAGGCCGTGACCGCGTGACTATCGTGACTGTCGTAACTATCGTAAATTTAACTTCCTCATCGCTGCAGCGATAGCGTAACGGCAGTCACGTCGTCACGACAGTCACGCAGTCACGGACCTTTCATGATTCTGATTCTTTCCGACAACACCGACCCGCAGAGCGCCGAATACCTCCACTTGATGGAGTTGCTGGGGCGGCTGCCGAATATCAAGACGCGCGCGCACCGCATCCAGGGCACCGAGCGCTCGGTCACCGAGGTCTACCTGCTTGGCGATACCAAGGCGCTGGCCATCGACGACATGAAGAGCCTGCCGTGCGTCGAGAACGTGATCCGTGTTTCGGAGGAATTCCGCGTGCTCGGCCGCCACAAGGACGACAACCGGCCGACGCATTTCGACTATCAGGGCCTGCGTTTCGGCCAGGACAGCTTGCATATCTTCGCCGGCCTGTGTGCGGTGGATACCCGCGAACACGTGGATATCATGATGCGCGCACTCAAGGACAACGGCCAGCAGTGCACGCGCATGGGCGCCTACAAGCCGCGCACCAGTCCTTACGCTTTTCAGGGGCACGGCAAATCCTGCCTGCCTTTCGTGTTCGAACTGGCCGGAAAGCACGGCATCCGCGTCATCGCGATGGAAGTGACCCACGAGTCTCACGTCGAGGAGATACGCCAGGCATTGCGCGACACGGGCAACCCGACTGGCGTCATGCTGCAGATCGGCACACGCAATACGCAGAACTTCGAGTTGCTGAAAATCGTCGGCCGGCAGAAGGAATTCCCGGTACTGATCAAGCGCGGGTTCGGCATCACGCTCGACGAGTCACTGAATGCCGCGGAGTATCTCGCCAGCGAGGGTAACCACAGCGTGGTATTCGGGTTGCGGGGCATGAAGACCAACCTCGGCGATCCTCATCGCAATTTCGTGGATTTCGCCCAGGTCCCGGTGGTCAGGCGCCTGACCCGCATGCCGGTGTGCATCGATCCCAGTCATTCGGTCGGCTCGCGCATGGCTGGTCCCGACGGCATTCTCGATGTCATGCATGTCACGGCGCAGGGCGTGCTGGCCGGTGCCAACATGGTGCTGGTGGATTTCCACCCCAATCCTTCCAAGGCGCTGGTCGATGGACCGCAGGCATTGCGTCTGGACGAATTACCCCATTTCATTGAAGACGTTGCTATTGCCCGCGATGCCTACCTGAAGCGTGCGGAGCTGGCCCGCCGCCGGGTGCGTACCCCGGTACCGGGCTGAACCGTCCCCCGGCCGCGCTTTACCGGCTGCGGCCGCTCCAGCATAATAACTTGTCATTCCAAGCCTTAAGGGCTTCCGGATCCCTCCGGAGGCGGCGCCTGGAAAACATCAGAGACTAGTCCCGTGCAAATGGCTGATTCCGATCTTCAGGCGCCGCAGAACGCGCTTCTGCAAACGCTAGAACATCTGGGCGAGGGCACTGCGCTCGCGCAACAGATATTCGACATGATCGGCCATTCCAAATTCTTTGCCGATTTCACCCGCGAAGACATCCAGCGGCTGACCGCTTTCATGCATATCTACCGTGCCGAAGTGGCGCAGATGATAATCCGCGAGGGCGACGTGGACGACTACATGCTGCTGATCATCCAGGGCCGGGTGGAAATCGTCAAAATCGATTCCCACGGCAATCTGCAGCCCATGACCACGGTCGGTCCCGGCGCCACGCTGGGCGAGATGTCGATGATCGACGGCGAACCACGCTTCGCGACCTGCATGGCGCTCGAGCCGACCACATTCGCGGTGCTTTCGCGAGACAGCATGGTCCAGATCATCCTCGAAGAACCGGGCTTGGGCGCCAAGGTGCTGGTCAAGCTGGTCACCCTGTTGTCCCAGCGCCTGCGCCAGACCAGTTCCAACCTGCTCCACTACATGGAGCGCTGATCGCGCGCCTGTCCCGGCGTGCCGCTCCGGTGCGCAAAGTTCTTCTTTTCCTGCTTGCCGCATTCCTGCTGCCGGTGCCGGCTTCGGCGTTCACTGTCGTCGACGATTCCGGCATCGAACTGCGGTTCGAACGGCCGGCGCAGCGCGTGGTCTCGCTGTCCCCGCACCTGACCGAGTTGATGTTTTCGATCGGCGCGGGGCATCGGCTGGTGGGCACGGCGCGTGGCAGTGATTTTCCCGCCGAAGCGGCGGAAATTCCTGAAATCGGCGATTCCGCCGGGCTGGATTTTGAGCGGATATTACATTCGCAGCCCGATGTCGTCCTCGCCTGGGGCAGCGGCAACAGGTCGGTGGACATAGCCCGGCTGCGCGCCCTCGGTCTGCGCGTGCTGGTGCTGGAGCCGCAGCGGCTCAATGACATTGCGCGTCATCTGCGATTGCTGGGCGACGTGACTGGCTCGGGTGGGCAGGCGCAAGCGGTCGCGCGGGAGTTCGACAGGCGGGTGGACGCGTTAAGGGACCGCTACGCGGGCCGCACCCCGGTGCGGGTACTGTTCGAGATCTGGCACAGGCCGCTGTTCACGGTGAACGGCGACCACGTCATCAGCAAAGTGCTCGGACTTTGTGCGGGACAGAACATTTTTGCCGGTCTGCCGCGACTGGCAGGCGAGATTTCCCTGGAACAGGTGCTGGTGCTCGATCCGGATGTCATCGTAGTCGGTTCGGAAGCCGACAATGCGGGCGTGAACAACTGGGCGGAATTTTCCTACCTGAGGGCCGTGCGCACCGGCAGCGTCTTCGCCGTTTCCGCCGATCTGATCACCCGGCAAACGTCCCGCATCGTGGAGGCGGCGGAGCGCATGTGCGCCGGCCTGGACAAGGCCAGGCGCTGAAGAATTGAACGTCAGGTCTTGATGCTTTCGCCGGCGCAGAGCAC
>JANXPQ010000223.1 GCA_025357235.1 Betaproteobacteria bacterium | reverse complement strand
GGCGCTTTTTCGGTCTCGAGCTCGACGACGATGTCGCCCATCGAGGTCTGCAATCTGACTTTTCTCATTTGGCCTCCACCAATTTCACGCTTTCGATCACCACCTGCTGCTGTGGCACGTCCTGCGGAAACGGGCCGCCCGCTCCGGTGGGCAGCTGCGCGATCTTCTCGACCACGTTCAAGCCTTTCACGACCTTGCCGAACACGGTATAGCCGTAGCCGCGCAGGGTCGGCGCGCTGTAGTTCAGGAACGCGTTGTCCGCCAGGTTGATGAAGAATTGCGCTGTCGCGGAATTCGGATTCTGCGTGCGTGCCATCGCGATGGTGCCGGTATCATTCTTCAGTCCGTTGTTCGATTCGATGCCGACCGGATCGCGCGTGGGCTTTTGCTCCATCGCCTTGGTGAAGCCGCCACCCTGGATCATGAAGCCCGGGATGACGCGGTGAAAAATGGCGTCCTTGTAGAAGCCGCTGTTCACGTACTGCAGGAAGTTCTCCACCGTCTTCGGCGCCTTCTCGGGGTAGAGCTCGATGGTAATGGCGCCGAGGCTGGTCTTGATCTCCACTTGCGGATTGGCGGCGAAGGCGCCGGTACTCAACAGCAGGGCGCAAACGACGCCCAATAGTGTCTTCATTGCATATCCTTTAATGCGGGTTTGAATTTGCTTGGCCTTCGGAACGGCTTTTATGCCGCCCCTTCGAACACGATGCGCCATTTGTTGTTCTCCCTGATCCAGTACTGGCGCTTCATCATGCGATTGGACAGATTACTGCTGGCGTAATCCTGTTCGAATGTCGCGACAGCCATTTCCTCCTTGCCGGGGTAGAGCAGCAGCGACATGCCGGAAACCCTGACCTTGATCCAGCTCTTTGCGGCATTGACCTGGTGTTTCTGCGCCGACCACTGTGCCAGGCTCAATCCGTTCGACGTGAATTTCCGCGCATAGTGCCGCAGGTAGGCGTCGGTATTGCGGCTTTCCCAGTCGCGACGCCAGTTTTCGATCGAGGAAGCCAGGGCGGAACGCAGGGATTCGACTTCTTCGGGCTTGGCCCAGTCTATCGAATCGGCAATCACGATCGGGGTCGAGCCGATCTGCAATCTGGCGGCCAGCGTTTCCAGGTCCTGGTTGGTCAGCACGATGCAGCCGTCGCTGGCGCGCGGTGGCCTGCTATAGGTGTCGCGCGGCGTGCCGTGCAGCCAGATGCCGTGGCCGTCGCGGCCGCGCATCTGGTCCCATTCATTCGGGTAGCTGATCGGATAGGCGCCGCTGCCGTAAAAATCCGTGAGCTTGTCTTTCGGCAGCTGGCTGACGACGTGATACACGCCTACAGGCGTCTTCTTGTCGCCCTCGCGCAGTTTCTCCAGCCCGTTCTTGCCGATGGTGACGTAGTAGTCGGCGACATAGCGCGGGGCCTTGCCCGTATTCTCGAATACGAACAGCGTCGATTTGGTTGAATCGAGCACCAGAGCGAGCTTTTCCTTCTCCGGCAACTGCAACAGGTAGCGGGGTGCCAGTTCGGTCGACGGTTCGATTTGCGAACGCACCAGGCGCGCCCTGGCTTCGTCGCGCAATCCCGCAACTTGTTCGGCGGATCCGCCCGAAGCATTGCCGATGGAATTGAGCGGCCGGGTGCGCGCGAGCAGCAGGTCGCCCTTGACCAGTTGTGCCAGCCGGAAATTCGGATTGGAGAGAAGCAGGTGGTCGATATGATCGAAAGCGGAGGAAAACTTGCTGTCGCGAATATCGAGCAACGCACGAACCAGCATGGCTTCGGGCGCGGTAATCCGGCGCGAAACCGGTGCCGGTGTGATGTTCATCGCCCAAGCATAGGACGCGCCGGCGGCAATGACCGCCACCAGCGCCTGCAGCAGTGTCTGGCGGGAGCCTGCCTGATAGCTGCGCATCGGGCCGTCCACTAGTTCATTCGCTCCTGCACGATCTGCCAGCGGTCACTGTTCTTCACCAGCGTCAGTGTCTTGGCGCCGGAGGTGCTCAATGCGTCGGACTTGTACCCCTGGCGGAACTTCACGACGGCGCGGCCGTTGGAGTCGAAAGAAACCTTGGGCGAGCCGACAGTCACTTCGATCAACTTGGGCCTGACAATGCGATCGCGCCGGGTGGTCTCCCAGTTGGCCCGCGCTTCGCCGCCGGGTACCTGGAAGTTCGGTGCGTAATACGCCAGGTAGGCATCGGCATTCTTGCTCGACCACGCCTTTGCCCAGCCGTTGACGGCAGCCAGCACGGCATCCGTATCCGATTTCGCGGCTTGCGTGGCAGGCTTGGCGGGAGCTGTCGCCGGTTTCTCGGTGGTTGCGGGTGTCGTCGCGGCAGCAACGGCGGATTCGGCCGTCTCCGGCGAACCCTTGCCCGGCACTACGCTGCCGGAAAACAGATCCTTGATCATCGCCAATTTGGTCTGCGCGGCGGCATTGCTGCGATCCAGTTGCAGCGCCTTGTCGTAAGCCTCGCTCGCCATCTTGGCGTAAACGTCGCCCAGGTTCTCGTGCGCGATCGCATAGCTCGGGTGCGTGCGGATCGCCATCTCCAGCGACTTGCGCGCCTTGTCGTACTGCCCTTGGGAAGCGTACAGCACGGCCAGGTTGTTATAAGGTTCGGGCAGTTCCGGATAGTCCTCGGTCAGCGAGCTGAATACCTTGATCGCGTCAGCCGGCTTGTTCTGCTCGGTCAGGATCAGGCCTTTGAGGAAGCGCGCACGGGCGTCGCGTGGATTGGCGGCGATGACCGTTTCGATCTTCTCCAGCGCTCCGGCGTTGTTGCCCTGCTTGAATAATTTGCTGGCGTCTTCGTAGCTGTTGGCGGCAAATCCGGCCTGCATCTGCGATACCAGCAGCAGAGCGGCTCCAAGCGCCAGGAGTGGAATTCGGCTCATGTGTTAAACTTTACCTCAATAAAAAACGGTAGGTTATTGTAATTAATGGCAGATTCTACCAGCAGCGCGCTTCTGTCCACAATCTCAAAAATAACGCCGCGCGGGCTGCAATAGCTTAAGCCCGCAGGCAGGCATTCCAGACGCTCCGATGTTGAAGATATATAACTCGCTGACCCGTGCAAAAGAATCTTTTGTGCCGCTCTCGCCGGGCAAGGTCGGCATGTACGTATGCGGCATGACCGTGTACGACTATTGCCACCTAGGCCACGCGCGCGTAATGGTCGTCTTCGACGTCGCAAAGCGCTGGCTCGCCGCCACGGGCTTGGACGTGACCTATGTGCGCAACATCACCGACATCGACGACAAGATCATCCGGCGTGCGGCGGAAAACAGGGAGCCGATCGATGCGCTCACCGGACGTTTCATCCGCGCGATGGACGAAGACGCCGCCGCCCTTGGGGTACTGAAGCCGGACATCGAGCCGCGCGCAACTGATAACGTCCCGCAGATGCTCGACTTGATCGGCCAGTTGGTGAAAAAAGGCTTCGCGTATCAGGCGGGCAATGGCGACGTCTACTACTCCGTGCGTGAATTCCGCGGCTACGGAAAACTTTCCGGCAAATCGCTCGATGAATTGCAGGCGGGCGAACGCGTCGAAGTGGATGTGAACAAGCGCGACCCGCTCGACTTCGTGCTGTGGAAATCGGCCAAGCCGGGAGAGCCTTCCTGGGATTCGCCGTGGGGCAAGGGGCGGCCGGGCTGGCACATCGAGTGCTCGGCCATGAGCGAGCGCTATCTCGGCGAACATTTCGACATCCATGGCGGCGGCCAGGACCTGCAGTTCCCGCACCACGAAAACGAGATCGCGCAATCCGAGGGCGCGCATGGTCACAAGTTCGTGAACTACTGGATGCACAACGGCTTCGTGCGCGTGGACGACGAAAAGATGTCGAAGTCGCTGGGCAATTTCTTTACCGTGCGAGAAGTGCTGGCCCGATACGATGCTGAAGTGGTGCGCTTCTTTATCGTGCGCGCCCACTATCGCAGCGAGATCAACTATTCAGACCAGAATCTCGATGATGCCAAGAGCGCGTTGACGCGTTTGTACACGGCACTCAAGGCGGTACCTGTCAAAGCCGCGCCCATCGACTGGGATTTGCCGCTGGCAAGGCGCTTCCGCGATGCGATGGACGACGATTTCAACACCCCGGAAGCGGTCGCGGTGCTGTTCGAACTGGCCACTGAAGTCAATCGCAACCGCTCTGAAACGGCTGCCGCGCAACTCAGATCTCTTGCGGGCGTGCTCGGCCTGCTGCACAGAGAGCCGGCCGCGTTCATGCAGGGCGAAGTCGGAGGGCTTGCGGCGGAAGCGATCGAGCAGCGGATCGCCGATCGCGTGGCGGCGCGCAAAGCCAGGAACTTCGCCGAATCCGATCGCATCCG
>JANXPQ010000140.1 GCA_025357235.1 Betaproteobacteria bacterium | reverse complement strand
CCCACGTCGAGAGAGACCCCTGCGATAGCAGCCCCCATCGAACCGGGCGCGCGCAGGTCCGTGATGTAGTAGTACTGCGCGACGTCTGCAAGCGTATCGGAATAGCCCATCGCGCCGGACGTCGAAGTCGTGGTGGTGGTCGTTGTCGGCCCGGCGGTCGTGGCCGTGACAGGCGCAATGGTGAAGTCCGCGGACGTAATGCTTGCCCCTGTCGATGTGGACGTCGTCCCACCGGGAGTGGAGGTCGAAGCTGCAGGCACCGGTCCGCCGGTCGTTGTGTTCGACGTGACGTTGTTATTGGTCGTCGTCGCCGCGGGAACAGGACCGCCGGTCGTGGTGCTCGACGGCGCGCCGTTGACCGTCGTCGTCGCCGCAGGCACCGGGGTGGGTCCGCCAGACGCGGTGGTGGTTGTAGAGCCGTTCGGGCTCGGGCCCGATGGTCCCGCGGCCGTGGGTGCGCCGGTTACCGTGGTCGATGCTGAGCCGTTGGCGACGACGGTGGCGGCGGCCGACTTGCCGCTATTGCTGCAGGCTATGGCAGTGGACAAGGTCGGACCGCTGGTGTTGCCACTGTAGACAGTCGTTGGAGCTCCTGCTCCGACGGTCGTCACCGTTTTGTTATAACCGAGATCCCGTTGCCAAACCGCAGTTCGGCTACCAGTGCAGCCGCAATTGGCTTGCTGAGTGTTGCTACCGTTTGCGGCGGCGCTAAAACTTGTACTCCCGCTGCCCGTGCATAGGGATTGCGCGGATTCGGTAACAGGCGTGACGACTTGTGTTGTCAGCGCCGAGCATGATCCGATATCCGTGAATGCATAACTGGTGCCGCTGTTCGTCGGCGCTCCTGCCACGCCGTCGGTTGTCACCACGGTAGTGGTATAGGTTGTGGTGCGTTGCTTGATGCGCGCGAAGTTCGCCGCGCAGGAGCCCGTTGCGTTTGCTCCCGCCGCTACACCGTTGATTGCTGAAAAGGTGCTGGTTGCGTTGGCGGTAAGCGTCTGTTGCTCGACGATTATCATTGGCGTCACTGCGTTACTTACCAGGGGCGTTACGCATGAGCCAACATCCGAAAACGAATACGTCGTGCCGCTGAAGGTAGGAGCGCCTGGTCCGCCCGTTCCAACGGTGGCCACGGACTGGTTGTAGGTGGTCCGGCGATGTTTGACGCGCTCCTGGCCCGCTGCGCAGGCGCCCGCCTGGTTGGCTCCAGCAGCCACGCCGTTGATGACAGCGAACGTGCTCACACTGGTGCCGACGACTTTTTGCTCTTCGTCCACGGTCACGGGCGTTACGGTAGTGGTCGTGAGGTTTTGGCACGCTCCGCTCGTGAAGGAGTATGTGGTGCCGGTATAGACGGGAGAGCCAGCTGTGCTGCCGACAGTGGTTACCGTCTGGTCGTATTGTGTCGTGCGCTGCTTGATGCTGCCGACGTTGGCCGAGCAGGCGCCGGCCTGGTTGGCGCCCGCCACGAGGCCATTGACGGGGAGGAAAGTGGACGTGGCGTTGCCGTTCAGCATTTGTTGTTCCACAACGGTAACGTGGGTGACCACCGTGTTGCTGAGCCCGACGCAGGAACCGATATCGGTAAACGCGTAGCTTGCGTCCAGAACGGGGGCTGCCGCCACGCCGCCGGTCGTGATGACCGTACTCGTGGCTGTAGTAGTGCGGTGTTTGATGCGTCCAAAATTCGCGGCACATGAGCCGGCCTGATTGTCGTTCGTGGCGACGCCGTTGACTGCGGCAAATGTGCTGTTGGCGCTGCCGTTCAGCATTAGTTCATCCACCTTCGTGGTCGTGGTCACCGCGGTCGTCACGACCGCATTGCAAGCCGTAATGTCCTGATAAGTCGTGACCGAGGATGGCGTGGTACTCAACACGACGCCATCGCGCGAGACTACCGTGCTGATCGACGCCGAGGTCTGCTGCTTGACGCGCTTGAAGTTCGCAGCACAGCCGCAAGGCGTGGCGCCGAATACGGTGGCACTGCCCGTGCAGATCTGCTGCGTAAACGTGTTGTTCGACGTTGTGGTGGTGAGCTGGAAAGAACCGTCGAGCAGCGGTCGCGGCGCCGTCGTCGGGTCCGAGTCCTGGTTCCCGATCGCGCTGCCGTCGAGTTTTTGGCCGGCATTGCCGTTCCAGAACCCGTCGGTCGACATGATCGTGAAGTTTTGCTGGCACGAGTACTGCACCGGGTCGTCGGTGATGCCGTTGTTGATGCCCGTGGTCACGTGGGCATAGTAGCGGCCAACCCGGGACAAGGCTTCCCGCAATGGTGTTGATTGGCCCGGATTCTGCGCGTAGAACTTCGAGTACCAGGCTTGCTTCTGGCCGCCCACACCGGCGGTAAAATCAGAGATGGGGAGAAAATAGGTGGACGACACCGGATTGCCGGGATTGATGGTTATAAAGCCGACTCGGAAACTGTTGGTCACCTGCTTGAATGACAGACCCGCCGCCGATTTCATCATCTGCATGCGGGTGCGATAGTAGGCATACCAGTTGGCGAAATTGGTCATTTCCTCCGCATAACTGCAGCCGGTTGCCCCGACAGCGCCAGTGCAGTCGGTGCGTGACGCGGCCCGCGGGTAGGTGGTCGTACCTGGAACGATGTCCGTCCGCGTAAAGCCGTCACTGCCGGTGCCATACTTCGGGTACTGGAAAGTGGATGTCTTTTTGGCTTGGCAGGTTCCGGTGCCGAATCCCGTCGCGTTCGCGGTGCTGCACCAAGCCAGGGTATTGATGGTGTAGTAAAAGGGGCTCAAGGTGCCGGCAGCGGAGAATAGATTGCTGTAAGTACTGGTCGGATACGTCCAGACGCCGCCCTGGATCGGCCTTTTGCATTTGCCGCTTGCAAACGGCGCGGTACGATCCGAGGTCGAAGGCGAATTCGTATTGCACCACACGGTGTCAGGGTAGCTGGTGGTCAAATTTATGGTGCCGCTGAACTGGATGCCAAAGGCGTCGTTCGGCACCGCGGTCCAGGTCGTATAGCTCGGAAAACTGGTCGCGTCGTAATTGACCGCCGGTATATACGTAATAGTCGGGTTGTAGTAAATGCCGTTGAACTGCGCGCTGTTGTACGGGGGATCGGCGAAATTGCAGGTCTGCAAACTGGACCCCGTGTCCTTGCACGCGGGATCGCCGGAGACGGAATCCGGCATGAAGTCCCAGTTCATGCTTCCGGAGCCATCCAGCAGCATCATCAGATTGGCCTTCACGACGGAACTGGCCGTGTTGGCCATCGGCGAGGTCGCGATGTCGGTCACCGCTGCGGTGGCCGTGTTGATGGCAAGACCCAGCCCAAGGAAAAGTGCCATTCTGGACAGGATCAGGTTAGTTGGTGAAGTGTGCTTCATGATTGCCCCCGTATGCATAACGGATCTGATGGATCAATAAATAAATGCTTGAATGTAACTGACCGTGAACTTCGGTCCTTCGATCTTCGCGGTGATCCGATAGAACACCAGCGAGGTTCCGGCCAGCGGCGCGCTGCCGTAAGATCCGCCGCCCTGGGTGCTGCCCACCGATACTGTGGAAACCTTGGCGCAATCCGTTGCGTCGATCGATTGCCCGGATTGTGCACACATCCGGTGGGCGACGTAGTAGATGGTGTTGCCGAAATTGTCAGTCCCGATCATCGCGCTGCTTCCCAGCCAATCGAATGTCTTCGGGTCGAAGGACGGCTGCCAGTTCGCAAAATAGCCTTGCTGGTCCGTTTGCAACTGGCCCGGCGTCTTCGACATCACCCAGTTGCGGGCCACCTCGATCGCGGCGTCCCCGGCGCTTGCGGCAGCGGATTTGAACGCCAGGTTGCCCGCAATCAGATTGTTGGTATCGACCGAGCGCATCATGGCAAGTCCAGCCAGCGTCATGGCCACCAGGATGATCAGCGCAATGAACAACACCACGCCTCGCTGCGAGCTACGCGCCGCACCGAGCCGGGCAGTCTTCGGATTTGGGGATGTCATCAGTTGCTCCAGATCATGTTGCGCAGGGGCACCACCGTTTCATAAACGCGATAACGGTAGTAATGCCAATCGGTGCCATCTGCGAGGTTGGTCATGGTGAAGCAGCCGTTGGACCAGAACGGGGAATTGACCGGATTGTTGGGGGCGATGCAATCTGCCGTAACGGCGGTTTTTTCGTATTTCGCGCTGCGCGCCAATAGCGCAATGCGAACCGCTCGCACCTGCATCCATTGCGCAGCGTTGGCGGGCAATGTGGTATTCCACGTATCCACTACGCCATCGCCATCGGTATCCTTGCCGTACAGGGCTTTCATTTGCACGATGCCGTCACCGATGTCCGCGTCCGACGTGCCATCGTTGTCGGAGTCCTGAGCCAAAACATAAGGAACCAGTGTTTTAGTCTGCAGTTTATCGTTGCCAATTTGATAAGTCACGACGGTGGGCGAGCGGCCCAGCGTGTATAGCAGCGCGGCAGCTGAGTAATTGACACCGGAACCGCCGGCCTTGTTGTACGTAGCCGTCGGGCTGATGGTATGACCGGCGGAATCGACGTAGTTATAGGCGGCCGCGTTGACGTGCTGGACGGTATTTATGGCTGCCGGTACAAATCCGGTCACCTCGGCCATTGAGCAGTTGAGCCCGGCCTCGCTTGCCACGACAAGGTCACCTGCCTGGATGCCCGCGGCATTTTTCAAGGGAAAATCCGCGCCCGCCGCCGCAGCGCCGACGAACGCCTGGCCTTCCACGACGTTTGGCGAATTGCCGTAAATCACGGTGATCTTGTCGGGTGCGCCCGCGGCGCCGACGGTGATGATCACCGGAGCCATGAGAAAAGTGAAGTCAGGCGTCGCTCGATTGCTGTTGTAGGCGAGCGTGGTGCAGCCGAGCATGTTGTTGTCTGCCGTGACCATACCGAAGCCCGCACTGCGTATCACGCTTTCGAGCGTAAACATGGCGATGTTGCCGCTGATCTGTGCATCGCTGGCGCCCGTTGTGGTGCGCTTTCTTTCTTCGGAAGTTGCATACACCTGCATGATGACGATCATGCCGATCAATCCGATGAGCACCGCGGCCAGAATTTCCGGTAGGCTCATGCCGCCAATGAAATGCGGGCTTTGAAACTTTTTCGCTGAGTGCTTATTCATGATGGGCCTCAATTGATGTAAGCCGTCATGACGAACTGATGAACGGTCGTGTCGCTCGGGTTTTTCCACTGGAGCGTCACCGTGGTTTGTGTGCCGACCGTTGCCGGGAGGGGCGCGGGTGCGGCGCCAACCGTGACAATGGGAGGGGTCGCAGTCGCATTCGGCAGCGCTGCATTGACCTGTGCGATCCAGGTTGTCAACGCCGCGGGCGCGGCACCGGTTCCGGAATATTGGTAGCTCGCCAGCGCCGCACGGTTCAACCACATTTGACCTATCAACTGATTCGCCAGGTTGCTCGCCTCGGCGCGGTCCCGCGAGTCGGTGGCAAGTTTGACTCCCATTGCCTGCATGCCGACCATCGCCAGGATGCCAAGGGAGAAAATCAGGATGGCGATAAGCGCTTCCAGCAGCATTACGCCGGACTGGGCGTTGCGCAACGAGCGTCGGGAAGTTGTTTTCATGTGGCCACTCCAGTTAACATTTCCGCGAATCGCCGGCTGCCGATACCTGCGGGTCGCACATTTTGATCTGCCCACCCACTGCCACCGTTACGTTGAGGCAGCGCATGGTTCCGCCCCCGGCGCCGCAGGCACCGCCAGTCGGATTGGTAATCTGGATCGTGGCCTGTTGCGCCAGGTTGGTCTTCCCCAGGCCGTCGAAGCTGATGGCGACCGGCAACGCTCCAGGGGCGGCTACGCTGACTTGCGCGTTAGGTGTGCCTTCCGAGGCGCTGCGCGATTGAACGGTTGCCTGCTCAAACGCAGAAGGCGTATCGATTGTCACGGCCCAGCTCGAGTCAGGCCCATTCATCGTAAAGGTGACCGATTTGTTGCGCTGTACTGCACTGGCACGGGCCAATTGCAGCCCGTTCAAAATCGTTTCGGCCGCATTGCGAACCTGCAGGTTCTGCAGCCAGGCGCTGAAACTCGGCACGCCAAGCGCGAGCAAGACGCCCACGATCACGAAGCCGATCAGCAGCTCGATCAATGTCATCCCGGCTGCGGAACGCGTGCGCATCAGCAGCTCCCGTTCTTTCTGACGATCCAGCAGGTTGCGTTGCCGGCCCAACCCTTCGTAGCGGCGACCCCAGTGACGACAGTCGCTTTTGCATTGCTCTGATCGATCGTGAAGGCGATTCCCTCGACGTCGGTTCCCGCAATGCCGGCAGCAGTGACCGTATAAGTAGTGGGAGCCAGGTTCGAGCAGGCATAACCAAAGTATTTGGCATTTGTCGTCGAGCACGGCATACCTGCATACGTCCTGTTGTCCTGGAACCACTGTTCCGACTGCACCCGGATCGCAAGCAGATTCGAATAAGCCTCGGTCAATTTGCCGCGGACCACGTACTGGTTATAGGAAGGCAGCGCGATCGCGGCGAGAATCCCTACGATCGTCACAGTGACCAACAGTTCGATGAGCGTGAATCCGCCGGGCTTCTTCATACCGTTCCTCCTGTTTTGGTATTCGAAGACTAACGGCAGGCATATCGCCATGCCACCGTCTTCCGACAGGAGGTCGGTTTGGCAGAACGAACGGCAGAGCAAGCTCTAGCCATGCGGTGTCCATGGCATTATGGTCGGCAGACGAATTTTGTCAGTCTGAGACGTTTTCCGCGGACGGGTGTCGAGATTGGGCAGACGGCATTGATTTTTACCGGTCAAGCCGTATAAATAGAGGCAATGGTTAGCGAGACGCTTTTTATATTCTGCCGGGCGCCGGACCCGGACAGGCGGCTGGGCATGGCTCTGCTGGTGTCGGCGCTGCTGCATGCGCTGATGCTTCTGTCATTGTCCGGCTATTCTGCGCATAGCAACGTCTTCACCCGGCCTGTGCATGCTCCGTTGAGCGTTCGAATCGAGAAATTGCCCGAGGCGCCTGAAGCAACGCCGATCGTGATCAACGATAAGAACGTAAAGAAAGCTTCGGTTCATCAGAAGCTCACTGTGTCCAAGCCGGTGGCGCCTTCCGAACCTGCGGAAATCGAGCCATCCTTGACTCAGCCCGGGGTGTCGGTCTCCGAAACCCTGTATTTGCGACCGTTATCCGGCCGTATCAGCAATCCGTTACTGGCGGCCGGTGAATTTCGCCGATCATCCGATATCAGCGAAAAAGCCGAGGCGGTCGCAATCAGGGTCCCGGATTATCCCGGAGCGGCACGCAAGCAACAGATTTCCGGCTGGGTCATCGTAATGTTGCTGGTGGACGAACTTGGGAAAGTGGTCGATGCGGCGGCGGTTGATTCCAGCGAGACATTCAGTGCCTACGAGGCGGATGTCGCCGAGGCGTTGCGTGGCTCCACCTATATTCCTGGAAAACTCTACGGCCGAGCGGTCAAAACGATTGTGTTTGTTAGGGTGCGGTTCGATTCCAAGGGCCTATCCGGCCTTGAAACCGCCAGGGATGCAACCGCGCCTGCCCCGGTCGAAAATAAATAAAAGCGCAAATAGTCGGCTGTTGTCTCAGTTGCGGCCGTCCCGGTCGGCGGCATAACCGATCCCGACGGACTGCAAAGGTACCGGCCTTTCAACCACAAACCTTTGATGTCTCAAGGTCATTGAGGTTAGACAGGGTCCAATTCCTATCCTATAATCCGCGCCATGCAACCGCAGTACACTCGAGAAAATATCGCGGACAAGCTTCGCGCGCACGGGATCAACCCGACCCATCAGCGCATCGAAATTGCCCACGTCCTGTTCTCGCGTTGTGAACACCTTTCGGCCGACCAGGTCATGGCGATCGTCAATGAACGCCATTCGGAGACCTCCAAGGCCACGGTCTACAACACGCTCAATCTCTTTCTCGAAAAGAAGCTGATCCGGGAAGTGATCGCCGATCCGAACAAGGTCTTCTACGATCCCAATACTTCACCCCACTACCATATGTATGACATCGAGTCCGGCAGGCTGACCGACATCGATGCCGCCGATATCCGCGTTTCCGGCTTGCCCCCGCTTCCGGCCGGCATGGTCACCGAGGGGATGGACATCGTCATCCGCGTGCGTCCCGCGGACTACCCGCAGCAATAGTTCCGCCGCAATTGTTCTTCAGTGGCCGGAGAATTTTGCCGGGCGCTTTTCCTTGAAAGCCATCACCCCTTCGCGAAAATCTTCGCTTTTTGCCGCTTCGCGCTGCAGATCGCGTTCCAGGTCGAGTTGCTGATCGAAGGTATTGTTGGCCGATGCGTAAATCGCGCGTTTGGTCAGGCCCAAGGCCCTGGTTGCCTGTCCGGCCAGTTGCCGGGCCAGCGTTTGTGCCTCGCTCATGAGGCGGTCGTCGTCGACGCATCTCCAGATCATTCCCCATTGTTCGGCCTGTTCCGCGCTGACTTTCTCGGCAAGCATCGCGGCAGCCATCGCGCGCGCGGTGCCGACCAGGCGTGGCAGCGTATATGTGCCGCCCGCGTCCGGAATCAAGCCGATGCGACTGAATATCTGGATGAAGCTCGCCGACCTGGCGGCAATGACGATGTCGCAGGCGAGAACCAGATTGCAACCGGCTCCGGCGGCCACGCCGTTGACGGCGCAGACCACCGGATAAGGCAAAGCGCGCAACTGCCTGAGCAGCGGGTTGTAGTTCTTCTCCAGTGAACTGCCCACGTCGGTGGTTTCGGCGCTGTCACCCATCATGCGTTCGGAGAGGTCCTGCCCGGCGCAGAATCCCCGTCCGGCGCCGGTGATCATCAATACGCGCACGTTGCGGTCGGCCTGGATGATCTGCATGGCCTGCCTCAGGTCCGCATGCATTTCGCCGGTGAAGGAATTGAGTTTGTCGGGACGGTTCAAGGTGATCGTCGCGACCCCTGAAGCGATATCCAATAAAATGGCATTGAATTTCACTGGCGTTTTCCTTTTTCTGTCTTCGTCCGCGGATGCGGTGCGTCGGCAGATTATAAAACTCACTTGGAAGGACAGGCCATGGCCTACGAAAATATCATTGTCGAAACCCGCGGCAAGGTCGGGCTGATCACACTCAACCGCCCCAAGGCACTCAACGCGCTGTCGCCGGAGCTGATGCGTGAAGTGGCCGCCGCGCTCGACGCCTTCGAGGCCGATGAGAACATCGGCTGCATGGTGGTGACCGGCAGCGAGAAGGCGTTTGCCGCCGGTGCCGACATCAAGGCCATGAAGGAGAAAACCTACATGGACGTCTACAAGGAGGATTTCATCACCGCGGAATGGGAGCGCGTTACGCGCTGCCGCAAGCCGGTGATTGCTGCTGTGGCGGGCTTTGCGCTCGGCGGCGGATGCGAACTGGCAATGATGTGCGACTTCATCATTGCGGCCGACAACGCCAAGTTCGGCCAGCCCGAGATCAACCTCGGCATCATTCCCGGTGCCGGCGGCACCCAGCGGTTGCCGCGCTTCGTCGGAAAATCCAAGGCCATGGAAATGGTGCTGCTCGGCCAGGCACGCATGATGGATGCGGCCGAGGCCGAACGCGCCGGTCTCGTGAGCCGGGTCGTGCCGCTGGCGGAATTGATGAACGAGGCGCTCAAGGCGGCAGCAAAAATATGCGAATTGTCCCTGCCGGTCGTGATGATGGCGAAGGAATCCGTAAACCGCGCTTTCGAGACGACACTGGCCGAAGGCGTGCGCTTCGAGCGACGGCTGTTTCACTCCGGCTTCGCGATCGAAGACCAGAAAGAAGGAATGGCCGCATTCGTGGAGAAGCGCAAGCCCGCTTTCAGGAATCGCTGACGACAGCAGCGGGCTGGAGCTTGCCTTTTTGCGGACTATGCGTCGGCAGAGCCAAGATTCTGAACCCGCGCGCGTCCGTGGCCTGCCTTACCCGAATATTTACCTGTCCGTCAGCTTTCCGTAATCCGCCCGCAATGTCGGACGGGAAGAATGCGGGCGCTTGAACAGGGTCATTTCCCCCGGCGCGCGGCGCTACAACCCGCAAATCAAACACCGCAAAAATTTACGTAAATTTTACTTTTCCGGTCAAATTTCCGCGCCTATACTGCGGCCCATTATTGTTGAATGCGGAGGCCCTCTGTGGGCACTGGTTCGAGTGGCAGCAGTTGCCGATCTTTGAGCGGCAGTCTCTCGGCAGGATAACGCAGGCATTTCCCCTGCCGCTATCCCGCCGAAAGCGGGAAGCGGTATCCAGGCGAGGAGCATCGGTCCTTGCCATGAAAAACTTCCAACTCACTTGATCTTGGCAGGCTCCGGCTGGTGGCCGTGCAATGCCGCCGGATTGGCCGGCACCCGCTTGGTGGGCTTCGTGATGCGCGTCGGCAGAGCCGAATTACGCGGGTCGGCCGGCCGGATCGTGCTCGCAGGAGACTCCGCTTCGATGAAGCCCGTTTTCGAGGATGAGGTCATGACCCTGCTGTTTGAATTTCGCAGTCTGACGGTTGCTGTCGGGGCGCTGCTGCCTGCGATGGCTTGCGGGCAGACGCCGGCTTACGAAGACTGGAACGCCAGGTTCCAAGCTACTTACGTGTGGCAGGTGAAACCTTCCTTCGCGGCGGGCTATTCCGGACAAAACAGCCTTTCGACCGAGAGAGAAAAGAGCTATTCCTTCACCGCCACTGCGGCACTCGGTTTTCGTCCATGGGCGGGCGGCGAATTGTATTTTGATCCCGAGGTCGCGCAGGGGGTGCCTCTTTCCCATCTTTTCGGCCTGGGGGGCTTCACCAACGGCGAGATGGCCCGCGCGTCAGGGGCGAACCCCACGTTTTACCGGGCGCGCCTGTTCCTGCGTCAGACCTGGGGCATGGGAGGAGCGAGCAAGCCAGTGGAGTCGGATGCAAACCGGCTCGCCGGCGCGGTCGACAGACGGCGCATCGTCCTGACCGCGGGAAACCTGTCGCTACTCGATATCTTCGACAACAACGCTTACAGCCACGACCCGCGCAGGCAGTTCCTCAATTGGGCATTTCTGACACACGGCGCATATGACTATGCGGGCGACGCGCGCGGCTACACCTGGGGCGCCGCGCTGGAATCCTTCCACGACGAGTGGGCAATCCGCGCCGGACGCTTCATCCAGCCCAAAGAGCCGAACCAGCTTCAGCTCGATTCCCGGATATTCCAGCATTACGGCGACCAGGTCGAGGTCGAGCGATCGCATGAAATTGGATCCCAGCCGGGCACGCTGCGCGTCCTGGCTTTTCGCAATCGCGCCGTGATGTCCCGCTATGGCGACGCGCTCAGTTTTGCAGCCCAAACCGGGACTGCACCCGACATTAATGCCGTACGCACGGGCGAGCAGGTCAAGACCGGCATCGGCATCAATCTGGAACAGGCGATCACGCCGGACGTGGGTGCATTTTCGCGTGCCATGTGGGCGGATGGGCGAACCGAAACCTATGCCTTCAGCGAAATAGACCGCTCGCTTTCCGGTGGCGTTCTCGTGACGGGCGGTGCATGGAAACGTGCACAGGATTCTGTCGGCTTCGCTCTGGCTCGCAACGAGTTATCGCGCGCGCATCGCGACTACCTGGCAGCCGGGGGACTCGGTTTTTTTATCGGTGATGGAAGACTCAACTATCGCCCCGAGAATATCGTCGAGGCCTTCTACAGCATGAGCGTTTTCAAGAACACGTGGGCCACCCTCGATGTGCAGCGCATCCAGAATCCGGCCTACAACGCGGATCGTGGCCCGGTTGATGTTGGCTCGATTCGCCTGCACGCCGAGTTTTGAGAAATCGATAGACCGGATATCGTTGTTCAAAGCGCCGCCCTGAAAGCGCGTTGATGGCCCATGCGATCGACAGCACAAGTTCGCTGCTCTTTTTTTTCGCAGTACACTGGATCATGGACAAGGGCAGTCCGTTTGATCGCCGCTTGCATCGTGCCACTGCGCGACGCTAAACCACGCTTTCGGGTGCCAGAACGCAGGGATGATCGGGGTTGGTTTCCACCTGGACAGTGGCGTGGCCGATGTGGAATTCGTCCTGCAGGCGCTTTGACACGGCTGCCATGAACGCGTCCCCCGGGTGGCCCCCTGGCATGACGAGATGGGCGGTTAGCGCGGTCTCGGTCGTACTCATGCCCCAGACGTGCAGATCATGGACTTCCACCACCCCCGGCAGCTCGCACAGGCACGCCCGCACCTTGTCGATATTCACCCCTTCCGGCACCGCGTCGAGCGCCAGGCGAACGGCGTCTCGCAGCAGACCCCAGGTACCAGCCACGATGGCCGCGCTTACTATCAAGCTTACGGCAGGGTCGATCCACAGCCATCCGGTAAACACCAATCCGATCCCGGCCAGCACCACTCCGAGCGAAATTACCGCATCGGCCGCCATGTGCGTGAAAGCCCCTCGAACATTCAAATCATGCTTCCGGCCGGACATGAAGAGCAGAGCCGAACCCCCGTTTACGGCAATCCCAAGCGCCGCCACCCAAATGACGGTGGCGCCGGCGACGGGCACGGGCTGGAGAAAACGTTGGATCGCCTCCCAGGCAATGCCGCCCGTCACCAGTAGGAGAAAGACCGCGTTGACGAGCGCGGCCAGGATCGAGGATCTGCGCAAACCATAGGTGAAGCGCTGGGAAGGAAGACGCTTCGCGAGCGATGCGGCGCCCCAAGCCAGCACGAGCCCGAGCACGTCGCTCAGATTGTGGGCGGCATCCGAAAGAAGGGCTACGGAGTTTGCCTGTACGCCGTAGCCCGTTTGGACGCCCACGTAGACAAGATTTGCGGCTACGCCTATCGCGAAGGCGAGGCGGTAGTCACTCGGACCATGGGCATGCCCGTGCGCGTGCCCCGCGTGGTCGTGGTCATGGGTGTGTGCCATATCTATCGAGTGCCTCTTCTGTGGTGAATTTGCGTCCATGGTCGCATCCCGGTCGAATGAGCCGCCAGTGGGAACGAAATGTAGTTGCCCTTCGGCACAAGGCGTGGCAACACGAAAACAATTCGGAGAGAGCCACGGCTCTGAAGGGATGGAATGTTATTGGTGCGAATGATCTGCACTATCTGTCTTTGCGGGCGCAACCCTTCGATCAATTTTCCCCCTTATGCCGGATAACCCCCAGACGCTCTAGTCACAAGTTGCCGGGCGTTCCGGATTCGGGACAGTCACCGAAGCCAGCACAGGCGGGATATCCGGCCATGCTGCAAGAAGCTCCCCAACCACGCGCGGGTCGTTGCACGTCTTCAGCTTTTCGCGAAAACTTCTGTCGCCCAACATGCCGGCGGCGGTGGCGAGGATCTGCAGGTGTAGCTCGGCCGCCCTGTTCGGAACGATCAACCCGAGAAAGACCGACACCGGCTTCCCATCCGGCGCATCGAAGGGAATAGCACTTTTCGTTCGTACGAACACGCCGGCCGCAATAGCACATTGATTCATGCGCGCGTGCGGAATTGCAACCCCGTGACCCACGCCCGTCGAGCCCAGTAGCTCGCGCGCCGTCAGACTCTCCAGAATGAATATCTTGGAAAGGCCGTGCCGCGTGGCGAGAAGGGCGGCTATCTGTTCGAGCAACTGTTCTTTGGTCGATACGTCGAGATCCAGTCGGATATCGTCCAGCGTCAGCAGTTTCCCGACTGGATTCATCGGGACCGGCCCCATCCGCTAAACAAGAATTTGCGCCGAAAAGGCCGGCTACTCTGGATCTTCATCTTCATCCTCACTCTCGCTCGCCTCGTGGAGATAGACGGAATTTGCGTTCTGGTCGAAGTCGATTAATTCCGCGTAGCGCCCCCAGGCGATCAGCGTCTCCAGCAGCTTCGCGGGCTGGTCGTATGGCAAAAGTGTTCCCAACTCGTCCAGCACGCTATCGGCATTGATTCTCCCTTCGGGCGCTTCCGCCAAACGCGCCGCGAGCATCTGAAACAGGCGCAGCTTCATGATGGCTTGCCGGAAAAATGTCTTTCGTGCCGGAGCCGGGGCCGCGAGGAAGTACCAGCCGGCCTGGGTCATCAGAACATCGTCCTTGGGCGTGTCGATCAGGTCCAGCATCTCGGCGGCCTTTACGATTGCGATGGTTTCGCCGAACTCCTTGGCGATCCGGGTACTTAAATCGTATACGTTGATGGTTTCCTGAGCGTCCTCGATGATCTCGAGCAGGCCGACGATGGTTTCCACCGGTACGTTCGGAATCGATTCGACACGAGTGCCGGTGGGAGTCGCAACCCGACCCCGCATGCCCTCCGCCGTTTCAGTTGTCCGACCCACGCCTGTTCCGGTCACGCGCGCGACCGGTTGTTCGGCTGGTTCGTCCGGCAAGACCAATGCCGTGATCGCGGCATGCACCTGATCGACCATGGCGGCGAATGGCTTGGAATTGATGTCGCGTGGATAGGGCAATGGATTGGGTATGACGTTGCGGATGCGACCCGGATGCGACGAGATAATGACGATACGTGTGGCGATGAAGACCGCTTCGACGATGTTGTGAGTCACGAGAAAGATGCTCTTGAGGCCGGCGTGGCCGGAGCCACGCCACAGTTCGACCACTTCCGCGCGCAGGCTCTCCGCAGTGAGAACGTCGAGCGCGCTGAACGGCTCGTCCATGCATAACACTTCGGGCTGCGCGACAAGCGCCCGCGCGAAGCCGACGCGCTGGCGCATCCCGCCTGACAACTGCTTCGGGTACGCATTTTCATAGCCCGACAGGCCGATCAACTCCAGCGCCCGGTGGATTTCCTCCTGTTCCTGCCGCGCGTCGAGGCGGCGCTGGAGGAGGCCGACCTGCACGTTCTCCTGGACGGTCAGCCACGGATAGAGGGCAAAGCTCTGGAAGACGATGGCCAGGCCACGGTTGACGCCGGCCAAGGGCGCGCCATGGCTGAGGACGGCGCCCTGCGTCGGTTCCGTCAACCCGGCCATCAAGCGCAGGATGGTGGACTTGCCGGAGCCCGACTGACCGAGGAGCGCCAGCATCTCGCCCTCGCGGATTTCAAGGCTGATGTCATCGAGTATCGTCACCGGTGATCCGCCGTCCGCTCCGACGTACGACTTCGAAACATGCCGCAGCTCGATGAGCGGCGCCAGGGCGGCCGGGCTGTCCGGCGCGGTCTGGGACTGGGGCCTTTCGGCAAGCAAGGTGTCAGTAGCCATCGGTCAATCCTTGGTGGCGGCAGACGAAGCAAAACGACCCCGCTCCGGTCTCCAAACTCGGCGCTGCACATAGCTGAACATCGTCAGTCAAGCTTGAACTTCCGTTCCGCCAGGTCGTAGAGGCGGCGCCAGAAGACGCGATTGATGAGGACGACAAAAACCGCCATCACCATGATACTGAAATAGATCGCCGGCTGGTCACCCTTCTCGGTCACTTGCGCGATGTACGCACCCAGGCCATCGGCAACGAGCTTGTCTTTTCCCCATGAAGCGACCTCCGCCACAATGCTGGCGTTCCACGCGCCGCCGGTGGCGGTAAGTGCGCCGGTCACCCAGAACGGAAAGATGGCCGGAATGATCAGCGTTTTCCAGAGCTGCCAGCGGCGCAGGCCGAACAAGGCCGCGGCCTCGCGCAGATCGGTGGGGATCGCCATTGCACCCGCGATGACGTTGAAGAGGATGTACCACTGCGTGCCGAGCGCCATGAGCAGCACGCTACCCAGGTTGATCGGGATATGGGTCGAAATAAAGAAGGCCACGACAAACGGGAAGGTCATGTTCACGGGAAACGACGCGGCGATCTGCGCGAGCGGCTGTGCGATGCGCGCCACGCGTGGCCGCAGCCCGATCCAGACACCGATCGGAGTCCAGATAAGCGTCGCTATGACACTCATGGCCAGCACGCGCAGAAGCGTGAGAATGCCGAGCCAGACCACATGCAGCATCTGCGAGCCGGTCATATCGGTCTTGATCTCCTGGGCGATGTCGATCCCATCCAGAATGAGCCAGCCGACCGCGAACACGACCCCTACCCACAGCCCGATGCGCAGTAACAATTTCGCTGGTGCCGGTGTATTTCCGGAGACCGTCTGCGTAAGATCGGCGCCGAGCGCAGACGCCTGCTCCGAGAACCGTCCGAGAACGTGACCGACGTGATCGGAAAGCCAGGCCAGGACGTATGAGCGCTCCAGCAGATCCAATACCCACGACGTCGGACTGTCCTTGCCCTCCGTCTGCTCCAGTTTGAACTTCTCCGCCCACGCCACTAGCGGTCGCCACAAAAGCTGATCGACGACCACGATCGTGGTGATCATCGCGATGATGGCGTAGACGGCAGCGCGCGTGTCGCCCGCCTCTGCCGCCGCAGCCATGTACGATCCCAATCCGGGAAGCTTGATGTTCTTGTTCATTACCGAAATGGCTTCGCTTTGGGCAACGAAGAACCAGCCGCCACCGAAGCTCATCATCGAGTTCCACATCAGACCGATCGCGGAGGAGGGCAGCTCGACCTTGGTGAAGCGCTGCCAACGATTCATTCTGTAGACGGAGGCGGCTTCCTGCAGCTCGGCCGGAATGGTGATCATCGAGTGGTAAAAGCCGAAGGTCATGTTCCATGCCTGTGCCGTGAAGATGGCAAAGATACTGGCGCACTCGACGCCGAGCAGGCTGCCTGGAAAGAGCGCCAGGAAGCCGGTGACGGTAATCGAGAGAAACCCAAGCACGGGCACCGATTGCAGAATGTCCAGCAGCGGCAGCATGACCTTGCGCGCACGAACACTCTTGGCCGCGATGTAGCCATAGATGAAGGTAAACAGCAGCGCCGCGGCAAAGGCGATGAACATCCGCAACACCGTGCGCGCCGTGTAGTAGGGGATCAGCGCCAGGTCGAGGGAGAGCGGCGGAGGGTGCAGTTCGTCGAAGCGAACCCGCATGTCACCACTGAGAACAACGAGCGTCCACAGCAATACGAATATGGCCAGGATGACGATTGCGTCTATCCAGCCATACCGCCAGCCGCGCTCGACCTGTTGCCCGGTTGTTTCTGGGTACGCGCGTGCGGTCATGCCAGGCTTTCGAAACGGATGCCGCTCTCGAGTGCGGTAAATGGCCCCAATCCGGCGGCATACGCAGTACCGCCAGCCGTAGTGGTCGTTAGAAGAAGGGGAGCCGACCCCTTCGTGGGTTTCGCCCACGGGCGAATCCATCTCGCGCCAAGCTGCATCCTGCCGATTCCTTTAAGCGGACCGAAAGCCAATGCGCCGAAGACTTCGGCACCCCCCGACCCGCTGGCGGATCGAGCCACGACCAAGCGAAGAGCATGCTGCTGGTCGGTACGGTGAGGGCGAGCCCCGAGTTTGCTCTGTCCGTGATGATGGGCACATAGGCCAGTTGCGATTGAAGGCGTGATGCCGACGATGACCGTGATTGTATTGCACCTCGTCTTACTTGTTGCGGCGATGGTGCGCGTGGCCGGGGAAAAGCGCACAAACGATCATCGCGGAGAATTCGCGGCCGACGGAACTGGCCGCTTCCCCGGACTGAAGTGGCATCGAGCGATCGGGTCGTTCGACCGCCGACACGATTTCGGGGGCAATCCGTCTATCAGTCCGGCTGGTTCGTCGAGGGGTTGCTGTCGCAAGCGCCGATCGTGCAAATAATCCCCGCCGTTGGCGGGCAGTGACTGACAGATGGCTTCGCGCCTGGTGCTTCGGAAGGCTGTTTCTGCGGTTTGCCCGCATGCCCGCCGCCACCGTATAATTCGCGCCCACGCCGCTGTAGCTCAGTTGGTAGAGCAGCGCATTCGTAATGCGAAGGTCGC
>JANXPQ010000130.1 GCA_025357235.1 Betaproteobacteria bacterium | reverse complement strand
AGTCGATGCGCTGCTTGCCGTTTTCCATGGAGACGTGGAGCGAGTCCTCAGCGAAGGCGGTGGCGCTTGGTAGGACGGCTGCGACCAACAGGGTGATGAGAATCTTGTTCATGGTTGGTTCCTCCAAATGTGTTTCGTGTTGGGGAAACTTTACGTTTCGAGGAGGTGGCGGCGCACTGAACTATTAACGCCTTCACGCGTGATTTATTCACGCGCAAAGCAGGAGGGCCAGGTTGCCCGCTGAAGGCCTTTTGATGTCCCGTTCCGGCGGGCCCATAGTGGGCTGGCGCCGGAACTGGAACTGAACCGGGAGTTCCGAACCGCACCGGCCAAGTCGCTATTCAGTGAATATTCACGCAGCGGCGCTGGTCGGTACCCGTCGCGTTCAGCCGCCGAGATTCGCTTGACCAATAGCGGGCGACCTCGTCGTTCGCGTACCCGGTCACACAACCGGGGCCCGGATTCCATTCGACGGCCTGCCAGGGCTGGTCGGGACGGCCGGATTCCTGTTCATCAATACGCAGGCTGTCGATAATCAGGGCCGCCGCCGCCAGGTGCAGTGCGATCAGTACGGGTAGCAGCATTTTCGCGATCATGAGCGATCCCCTTCCGTCGGCGCGTGACTTATTCACGCTTCCCAAGCCCATCCAATCAGCCGCTGACCCGGGCACGCTCGTCCACACCACATACGCCGGACAAGACACATTCAATTTCCTGACGCGTGGCGTTGTAGCCAATTCGCAGAGCTTCATCGGCCTGCCGCGCACGGCAGGGCTGCAGGCCGCGCGCCCCGCCTTCCTGGTGCGTGCAGCGAATGACAGCCTCTCCGGCGCGCTGCGTTTGTTGAGACTTTGCTTCCGGGGTCGAAGCAGGCAGGGCGTGAGCCAGCATTGCCGGTGCCGCGGTCAACGCTATATATATTGCGATTGCGGTCATTCTGTTCATGGCTTTCTCCTTCATCAGTCCGGTTATGTGGAAAGGCTCGAAGCGGTGTCAGATTAATGCGGCCGACCCGATTGATCCCGTGCGTTTGACGCGATTGGCGTGTGTAAAATTACCGCTCCCGAGGGGGGCGTCATCGGCAGGCGACAGTTTGCCGTCGCCGCCTTGTCGCCCCCAGCCAATAGGCGCAGACTCAATTCGGAGTTATCAAGCCGGAGGATGAGAATGGCCGAACCGACTGACGAGACCGCTCCGTTCTGGAGCCTGCCGCCACAACACCTGAAAGCGCTCGCAGAGCAGGGGACGGTCAAGGCTTTTCCGAAGAACGCCGTCATCATCAGCGAGGGAGACCGCAGCGACTCGCTGTTCATCGTCCAATCGGGAAAGGTCAAGGTCTACCTGGCCGACGAAGACGGCAAGGAGTTGATGTTGAGCACCCACGGGCCCGGGGAGTATTTCGGGGAGATGATCCTGGATGACGGACCGCGTTCCGCCTCGGTCATGACGCTCGAGCCCAGCCGCTTCTCGGTCATCACCACCGATCAGTTCAAGCAGTTCCTGGCGCAGCATCCGGATATCGGGCTGGAATTGATCAAGAGCCTGATCCATCGGGTGCGGGCGTTGACCAAGACAGTGGGGAGCCTGGGCTTGCTCGATGTCTACGGCCGCGTGGCCCGGCTGCTGCTCGACATGGCAATCGAAGAGAACGGCAAGCAGGTCATCAAGGAGCATTTGACGCAACAGGATATGGCCAGCCGCGTCGGCTGCTCGCGTGAAATGATCAGCCGCATCCTCAAGGATCTGCGCGTGGGCGGCTATATAAAGATGGACGGGGACCGCATGGTCATCGCCAAGAAGCCGCCGTCGGCCTGGTAAACCGCCGTTCATTTTTCTGCCCTGTGAATATTCACGGTTTGCGCCGGTAATACTCACGGGATTGTCCCCAGCCTCCTCGCTATTCTGGAATCGTGAGCATGTGCTCACGCAATCTCTCGCGAGGAGTCATATGAAAGCTCAATCGAAATCCGTTGGTGCATCCATAGTCGCCGCGTTGTTCGCCGTTGCGGCATTCAGTGTCCAGGCAGATCAGGTGAAGTCCGGCGGGACATCGGACCGGCCTTCCCGGGCGCTCGATGACGAAGCCGTCAAGTCGCAAGGTGCGAGCGGCAAGCCGGGTCGCGCACTCGACGCCGACAGCGTCAAGGCGCAGGGGACATCGGGCAAAGCCGGCCGTGCAATCGATGAAGGCGCGGTGAAAGCCGCCGGCGCATCGGACAAGCCGGGTCGTGCTCTCGACGAAGGGGCGGTGAAGTCGGGTGGCGCGTCGAGCAGACCTGCCCGCGCGGTCGATGAAGGCGCGGTGAAGACCGGCAAGCACAAGAAGGCGCATGATCGCGCCATCGAAGGCGGCGCGGTGAAGGCTCAAGGCACTTCCGACAAAGCCAGCCGTGCAGCGGATCAGGCAAGCAAGTAAGGTTTGGAAGGCAGTTTCAAGGAGGCTGGCCATGCAGGCCAGCCTTTTTTTTCGCGCCGCGTGTCAAACGCAATGATGCACTTTCGCCGTTGCCGGCCTCCAGCCGGCTGCACTACACGTCCCAGGGATTCGGCCGGTCGGCGGCGATGCCGTATTTCTCGATCGCGCGGCCGACGACCTTGCGGTCGACCGTGCCTTCGTCCGCCAGCGCCTTCAGCGCGGCGACGACGATATGGTTGCGATCCACTTCGAAAAAATCGCGCAGCGCGGCACGGCTGTCGCTGCGGCCGAAGCCGTCCGTGCCCAGCACGACGTACTTGCGCGGCACCCAGGCGCGGATCATGTCGGGCAGGGCGCGCATGTAATCGCTCGCCGCGATCACCGGGCCCGTGGCTTTCGCCAGGTTTTTCTCGACCCAGGTTTGTTTCGGCTGTGCGTCGGGATGCAGGCGGTTCCAGCGTTCGATGCCGAGGCCGTCGCGGCGCAGTTCGGTGAAGCTGGTGACGCTCCACACATCGGCGGCGATGGCCCAGTCCTTCTCCAGCAGCTCGGCAGCGGCAAGGACTTCGCGCAGGATGGTGCCGGAACCGAGCAACTGCACGGTGGGCGCGCCTTTCTTGCTCTTGCCTTCGCGCAGCCGGTACAGGCCTTTGAGGATGCCTTCTTCGGCGCCGGCCGGCATCGCCGGATGGACGTAGTTCTCGTTCATCACCGTGACGTAATAGAACACGTCCTCCTGGTTCTCCAGCATGCGGCGCATGCCGTCGCGCACGATGGTCGTCATTTCGTAACCGAAGGCAGGGTCATAGGCCACGCAGTTCGGCACGGTCGAGAACAGGATGTGGCTGGAGCCGTCCTCGTGCTGCAGGCCCTCGCCGGACAACGTCGTGCGGCCGGCGGTTGCGCCCAACAGGAAGCCGCGCGAGCGCGAATCCGCCGCGGACCAGACCAGGTCGCCGATGCGCTGGAAGCCGAAGCAGGAATAGAAAATGTAGAACGGCAGCATCGGCACGCCGTGCGCACTGTAGGAAGTGGCGGCGGCGATCCAGGATGATATCGCGCCGGCCTCGGTGATGCCTTCTTCCAGGATCTGGCCGTCCTTGGCTTCCTTGTAGTAGAGCAGTTCGTCCTTGTCCTCCGGCTCGTAGAGCTGGCCATGCGGCGAATAAATGGCGACCTGGCGGAACAGCGATTGCATGCCGAACGTGCGCGCCTCGTCGGCGACGATCGGTACGATGTGCTTGCCGATGGCCTTGTCGCGCAGCAACTGCGACAGCATCTGCACGAACACCATGGTGGTCGATTGCTCGCGGTCGCCGGAGCCTTCGAGCAGGCGCGCGAAGGATTGCAGTTCAGGCACGGGCAGGGATTGCGCCTTCGGTTTGCGCGCCGGAACATAACCGCCGAGCGCCTGGCGGCGCGCGTGCAGGTATTTCATTTCCGGGCTGTCGTCCGCCGGCTTGTAGAAGCGCAGGTTCTGCACTTGCTCGTTGCTCAGCGGCAGCGCGAAGCGGTCGCGGAACGCGAGTAACGTATCGTCCTCGAGCTTCTTCGCCTGGTGCGCCGCCATTTTGCCCTGCGCCGCGCTGCCCATGCCATAACCCTTCTTGGTCTGGGCGAGGATGACGGTGGGCCGTCCCTTGTGATTGACCGCGGCGTGATAGGCGGAATAGATCTTCATCGGGTCGTGGCCGCCGCGTTTCAGGCGATCGATGTCCTCGTCCGACATGTGCGCGACGAGTTGCTGCAGTTCCGGATACTTGCTGAAGAAGGCTTCGCGATTGAAATGGCCGTCGGTCGCCGCATATTTCTGGAATTCGCCGTCGACGGTTTCGTGCAGCCGCTTGAGGATGACGTTGTCGCGATCGCGTGCGAACAGCGGATCCCAATCCGAGCCCCACATGACCTTGATCACGTTCCAGCCCGCGCCGGCGAACAGGCCTTCGAGTTCCTGCACGATCGAGCCGTTGCCGCGCACCGGGCCGTCGAGC
>JANXPQ010000108.1 GCA_025357235.1 Betaproteobacteria bacterium | reverse complement strand
ATTCTTTTCCGCTGCGCCGAACAGCGCGCTCACCTGGTCGGCGTCACCGGCGCATCGCAGGCCGGGGCGGGCATACGGCAACTCCTCCGTTCAGATCCCGACGCACAGGAAATCTGGAACAACCCGATCGAGGTCGCTCGGCGGAACTGAACGCGGCAAATGGATTCCTGGTCAACCGGCGCCTTGCGCATGTCGATCGGGCGATTGCCGCGATCAGCGGCCCGCGCACTTCGCTTTACAGCACGGGCGGCATCACCCGTTTTGGCTCCGGTGCTCCGCGCAGCCTGGCACAAGGCTAACCCCCGCTCCCATTTCGCGTAAAAACGCCGGCTTCTGCCGGCGTCTTCACATGCAATTTTGCCAGTTCATTCAATTGCGCCAGATCGAATCCAGTCCGTGCAAACCCGTGTGCGCGATCCAGAAACCGAATACGGCGAGCACACCGTAACAACCCACGATCTGCCAATAGCCGCCCGGATTCTCCTCGCGGATCACGACCTCGCGAAAATACGCCTTCCCGGTCGCCAGAGAAGCGGCCAGCGCGATAATGAAAATTCCCGTGAAAAAATCCACGCCGCGGCCCTGGGCTTCCCGTTCAGGACCTCCCGTTGCGCTCGACTGCGGCAGCCATCGCCTGCGCGACCGCATCATCTGATTCGCGCAATCCCGTCACGACGCCTTTCTGATCTGCCGCCGGACGGTTCTGACTGGTCTTCCATTTTCCAATCATCCGGGTGACGGCAATTTCGATTCCGACTATCGCACGCAACTGCATGGCGACGAAATCATCCGGCGCATCGCTGACAGCCCATGGCTGTGCACGCGGCGCCTCGAAACGATCCGTCAATCCACCGACGAACTTGCGCAGCCAGTCGGGGTCCTCGAAGACGCGCATGGTGCCGTAGGCGTGCACCACGATGTAGTTGAATGTCGGCACCACTTTCCCGGTTTCCTGCTTGGTCTGGTACCAGGACGGCGTGATGTAGATGTGCGGCCCCTGAAAAATCGCCAAGGGCTGCACTTCCCGGGAAAATTCACGCCACACCGGATTGGCCCGCGCGACGTGAGCGCGCAATGTGCCGAACGGCGCGGGGCCGGGTTCGATCTCAAAGGGAACGTGATTTGCATTCAGCCCGTCGGCGCCGGACGTAACCAGCGTGCCCAGCGGATGGCTGCGAATCAGTTCATGCATCACCTCGACGCGCGATTCCTCGAAATGGGACGGTAGATACATTCGATTTTATCCTGTGGACCTTGCAAGCCGGAAAGTGTAACCCATGTTGCCGGCCGATCCTGCGTACGCCGGAATCCGACCTCCCCAAGATCACCCACTCGGTACAGTTAAATATATCGAAAAGCAATCTGTTGCGTTGATGCCTTCAATTCTTGATCGCGAAAACAAATGCCGGCAGAGCCGGCATTCGAACTTTCTATCGCGCCTCATCGAAGCGCTCCACCTGTCGACAGCTTATGGTTCTTCCCGAAGCATCGAGCACAGATGCGCAATGGCCTGCGTGTGAATCTGGCATATGCGCGATTCGCTGACGCCCATCACTTCGCCGATTTCGCGAAGGTTCAGATCCTGTTCGTAGTACAGACCCATCATCATTTTCTCGCGCTCAGGCAGATCCTCGATCGCCTCGATCAGGCGTGCCCGCATGCTATCCTCGATCATGTTTTCCAGCAGGCTCGGGTGAGTATGGCTGGCATGACGGTCGAGGAAGTTCTCGTCATCGCCTTCGCTGTAGTCTTCGTAATGGACCAGTTGATGACCGCGCGCGTCCTGCAGCATCTGCTGGTAGTCGGGAAGTGACATTTCCATCTGCTTGGCGATTTCGTGCTCGCTGGGCTGGCGGCCCAGGCGTTGTTCGAGTGCATGCATCGCCTTCTCGATCATGCGCATGTTCTTGCGGATGCAGCGTGGCAGCCAGTCGCAACTGCGCAGCTCGTCCAGCATCGCGCCGCGGATACGCTGGACGGCGTAAGTCTCGAATTGCGCGCCCTGCGTCTCTTCGTATCGACCGACCGCATCCATCAGACCGATCATGCCGGCCTGGATGACATCGTCCACTTCCACGCTGGCGGGCAGTTTTGCCATGATGTGGCGCGCAATGCGCTTTACCAGCGGTGCATACTGCTGGATCCACTCCGGCCTGTTGTGCGCTCGGGCTGCTATATACATCCCTATATCATCTCCCTGCTTGCCTGCTCCCGCGATGCTCGCGGGCAGTTTGACGCTTGCGCCGCCGAGGACACTGCCCAACGACAGCGTCTCTCGCTGACGACATTGGACGTCAAGTTGCGGGCGAACTGAATCAGCCGCTAGCTAAATCTGCTGTACGGTTGGCTCTACAGGGCTTGTAAGGCTTTCCTTACAAAAGCACGCCTTTTCCTAGGGAGGGTCCTTCAGTTTTCCCTTTTTAGGCGCCGCCACCAAGGAATCGTACAACCTGATCCGACTGCAGCGGCCCGCTCAGGAGGTAACCCTGCATACCGTCGAATTGCTGCATTTCCAGGAACTCCCGCTGCTCGAAGGTCTCCACGCCCTCTGCCACCAGGCTCAGGTCCAGACTGCGGACGAGCGCTGCGATCGCGGGCACGATGCTCGTACCATCGTGCTTTCCGCAGATATCCTGGGTAAACGATTTATCTATCTTCAAAGTATCGATCGGAAAACGCTTCAGATGGGAAAGTGAAGAGTAGTCGGTACCGAAATCGTCCATGGCTATGCATACGCCCATATCCTTGAGCGCCTTCAAGGTGGAGGCAGTTGTTTCGGCATCGCGCACCAGCACGCTCTCGGTAATCTCGACCTCCAGGAACTGCGGCTCAAGTCCGCTGTATTTGAGCGTGTCCTTGATCTGGGCAAGCAATAGGGTCTGGGCAAACTGCACGGCGGAGACATTTACCGAGATCCCGAGATTGCTAAAGCCCAGGTTCTGCCAGTCGCGGGTCTGCCGGCATGCCTCCCTCAATACCCATTCGCCAATGGATATGATGAGTCCCGTTTCGTCCGCGATCGGAATGAACTTGTCCGGTGACATCAATCCGAATTCAGGGTGCCTCCAGCGCACCAGTGCTTCGGTGGCCAGGATGGCCCCGGTCCGCACATCGGCTATAGGTTGGTATTGCAGGAATAGTTCACCGCGCTCCACGGCGCGACGCAGTGCACCCTCCAGGGCGACCCGGTGCGTGGCAACTTCGACAGTCTTGCGATCGTAGTATTTGTAAGAGGTGCCCGGCTCGGCCTTCGCTTGGGACATCGCACTCTCGGCGTTGGCGATCAGCGTTGTCGCATCCCGGCCGTCTTCGGGATACATGCAGATACCCATGCTTACGGCGAGATCGAATTCGAGCGAGTCATGGGAAAACGGCCTGCTGAAGCTGTGGGCGATGCTTGCCATCAGCCCCTCGATTTCCGACCGATCGGATGTTCCGGCAGCAAACATTGCGAATTCGTCCCCGCGGAGGCGGGCCAGAGATTTCATGCTCTCAAGAAAACTGCCCCTGGGACCGGTGGCCGGACTGGGATCCATCGTGACCGGCGTCGTTGCCCAAGGACAACTTTCCGAGGACGGCAACACTATCGTCATCGGTAGTCCCGAGCCCAACGCCAACACCCTTACGCTCAGCAGCGGATACGTCGCCCAGCGTTTGTGCGGCACTACTGCGACCTACATCCGCGTAAAGTAGACACTCGCAGTTGAGGCGCGCGCCGGGTCTGCTTCGTTGCAGGCCCGGTCCCGCATGCGTCTTGTGATTCCGCAGCTTGTTTTGTGCGGTCCGCAGCCGACGACCGCAACCCGCCCGAACGATCTTGGTTATTTGGCAAGCACAGCTATTCCGTATTTCTCTCCGTTCATTTTGCCGCGCCGCCAGCTCGCCGGCGGCGTGCCGACTTCGGTTTACATTGAAACAGGCGGATCCCTTCGCTCTATCGCTTCTTAACCGAATGAAGGACAAGGACATATGCAAGCAATGCGCGGCTTACCCGCAAACCTACCCACGTTTCGAGTGGGAGTCCCACACTTTTTCGTTAGGAATCTCTTTGGGCTGCCGGGGCGGGGAGGAAAGACCACCGGGGAGCACCGGATACCCAGCGGAGTCGCTCCCATTTGCAAACGCGATTCAGGCGACCAGATCGCACCCAAGAAACAATCAAAGAACCAAGAAGATCATCGCGAAGGTGGCCTTACGATTTCTTGAAGGTTGGATATTAAATCGTCAAGCCTAAAACGTCGCCTTTGACAAGGGCTCTGCCTTTCACAAAACCGTACTGTATCGCGTCAGCCTCAGTCGCGAAGAGGGCTGGAAGATAGTTGAATGCCTGACTAATGGATGACCCCGTGGCGCCACGGCATCTCGTCAAACAAAGAATTGGTTGCCACTTGCCCGCCTCAGGCATGTAACAGCCGTGTGCTCGGACAACGTATCCGCCGATCTCTTCCTCTGCCATATAAATTTACCAATTTGAGCTCTCAGATCGCCCTCTCCTAGCCCGGGATACCTCTGATCATCCCGACAACAACCAAAGCGGTGCGCACGGGGGCAATCCCGGGAGACCGCATGCCTATAGGCGGCAGTACGGCCAAGCCTCCAAATTCCCCCGGCGCACTCTCTATCTCGCAATCGCTGTGCCAATACGAGCTGTTGAATAATTGACACTTTGAATGGCGGTAGAAACCATTCTGTTTCCATGAATAAGAATGAAGTGTCGGAAAGCTGACGGACTGGTATGTCGAATACTTAACATAAATCACAACCTTAAAGTGTCACAGCACGCCGAAGAGCATTCGGAGGCGCGGGGTTCGGTCGAGCATTCGCATGCTGTTTGACGAGGCCGGGGGCTTTTCCGATCCGTTGTCGCAGGCGCGTAAGCTCAGATAAAAAAAGCCGCGTCACCAGGGACGGCGGCCTACGCCGCAGATCGTCCGTTACACATTACGACGAGCAAAAAAAGCCCGACAGGGGATGCAATGGCACTGTCGGGCTTGGCGGGTCCAAGACTCTATGGACCGGACCGGGGAGGGTCCGTGTTCATCTAAAGGAGATAAGGACGAACAAACGCCAGCGCACATGCTTATCCATTTTTCCGTACAGATCGGTGCGGTGCCGCACATATAGCGCCCCCGTAACTAGACTGGATCCTCGAACGGCTCTATCAATTCCGCGCCTTCGTTCCTGGCTTCATTGACCTTTGGATTCACGGGATGGTGAACGAACTCCGTTACGGCGCGGTGACGGGCAAACTCGGACAAAAAAAGGCCGCGTCACCAGGGAGGCGAGTTGCGGCCATTGGCTACGCCCGCGCTGACTGCGCGGGCGTAGCCAAGGATGAAGTTAGCACTGCGGACTTACAGTATTCTTACCCGTCAGCGCTGGCGCACGCTCTGTGGGTAGCCAGGTACGTAGGTCGTCTGCGCAATGGTGGATCGCGTGACGTCGTGATTGAGCGCGCTTGGCGCGCGATCGGGCTCTGGTATGAAATTCTGCGCAGTAGCAGCGCCGCTACCAACCGCCAATCCCGCGGTTATTACACTATTAAAAAAAATTGCTCGCATAGTAACTACGTTGTACGGTCAGCTCCCCACCCATTTCTTTTCCAACTCAGATAGGAGGGCACCGATCCGCTGCGAG
>JANXPQ010000103.1 GCA_025357235.1 Betaproteobacteria bacterium | reverse complement strand
GGGGCACGAAGAGTGGACGTCGAATTGCTCGCGGCGTTTTTCCAGAAACACTACCGCGAACAGTCCAAAGCCCGTCCCGCTTCCCGCCTCAAGACACGCTAAGGCTTTCCACCCAACACGGAGGCACGGAGAACACGGAGGACACAGAGGAAAACAAAAGAGGCAGAGGGTAACAGTAGTTATTGTTGCGACGGTGGCTGCCGCGACAATCGCAACTACTTTCCCTTTATCCCTTATGCATTTCTCTGTGCCCTCTGTGCCTCTGTGTTGGGTGTAAAGAACCAGGTTGGGTGGAGACGGAACTAACGTGTTTTGCGGCGGGAAGCAGCGCGGACTTTGGATTGTTCGCGGTAGTGCTTCTGGAAAAAGTCGGCGAGCATTTCGACATCCACTCTTCGTGCCCCGGCGGGACGAGCAATCAGCGCGACGGTCCGCGCCGGCACCTGGCTGGAGAACGGCCGGGCGATCAACCTGGTTCCCCTGAGGATGCCGGCCTTGATGGTCAATTCCGGCAACAACGTAACGCCTAGCCCGCCCTCGACCATTTGGATCAACGTCGTCAGGCTGGTCGCTTCCAGTACCGCCTTTGTTTTCCCGCCGCGGGCACCGCAAGCCGCGATTGCATGATCGCGCAGGCAATGTCCCTCTTCCAGCAATAGCACGCTGCCCGGTTCGAGGTCGCGCACCAGCATTTCCTTTTTCTTCGCGTGCGGGTCGTCCTGGCGCGCGACGAACCAGAACTCATCGCGGAACAGTTCGATGACTTTCAGCTCGGCCGTTTCGAACGGCAGCGCGATCAGCGCGGCATCGAGATCCCCTGCGCGCAGCTTCTCCAGCAGCCTTTCGGTGAGATCTTCGCGAAGATGGAGTTTGAGTTCCGGATATTCGTCCCTGATCCTGGACATCACGCCGGACAGCAGGAACGGCGCCACCGTGGGGATGACGCCCACGCGAAAAATGCCGCTGAGAGGCGCGCCGGCGGACAAGGTCGACTGGGTGACGAAGCTCGCCTGCGCCGCCGCGCGGAAATTCAGCTTGTGGGCTACTTCGACCAGGTAGCCCAGTTGTCTTGGGGAGGGGAGCGTCTTCCCGCATTTGACCTCAACGCCGTCGTTTCGATCGATCCGAACAAGGTGTTCCAGCGCATCGACCAGGCGTCCAACCCCGGCAAGTGGAAAGTGCTGTTCTTCTGGCCGAAGGATTTCACGTTCGTCTGCCCGACCGAAATTGCCGCATTCGGCAAGCTCAATACCGAATTCAACGACCGTGACGCCGTGATCTACGGCGCCTCGATCGACAGCGAATTCGTGCATCTGGCATGGCGGAACAACCATGCCGACCTGAAGAACCTGCCCTTCCCGATGCTGGCCGACATCAAGCGCGAACTGTCTTCCGCGCTGGGCGTGCTGGACAAGAATGAAGGCGTCGCGCGTCGCGCCACGTTCATCGTCGACCCGGAAGGCGTGATCCGCTTCGTGTCGGTCAACGACATGAGTGTCGGGCGCAATCCGGAGGAAGTCCTGCGCGTGCTCGATGCGCTACAGACCGACGAATTGTGCGCTTGCAACTGGAAGAAGGGCGACGAGTTCCTCAAGGCCGCTTGATTGCCGGGCCCGGCTCTGTGGAGCCGGGCTACCAGGAGCCAGTCCGATTGAATGAACTGAAAGGAGATTGAATATGTCCGTCCAGACCCTGAAGGACCGCCTGCCCGACTACGCCAAGGACCTGAAACTCAACCTGGGCTCGCTCGCGGCGGAGACCGTTCTGAACGATACGCTCAAGGCGGGCACCTTTGTGGTCGCGGCGTTCGCTTCGCGCAACCCCGAAGTCATCGCGGCCATCAACGCCGAATTTGCCGGCAAGCTGGCGCCGGCAGACTTCACGGCCGCCAAGGCAGCAGCGGCGATCATGGGCATGAACAACGTCTATTACCGTTTCCTGCACCTGGCGGAAAACGACGAATACGTGCGCCTGCCCGCCAAGCTGCGCATGAACGTGATCGGCGTGCCCGGCACTGCCAAGGAAAACTTCGAGTTATGGTCGCTGGCCGTTTCGGCGATCAACGGCTGCGGCATGTGTATCACGGCGCACGAGAAGGTGGTGCGCGCAGCGGGGTTGACCGTGGAACAGGTACAGGCTGCCGTCCGCATTGCCGCGGTGGTGCATGCTGTAGCGGTGACGCTGGAAGCCGAATCGGCTTCGAAGCAAGAGTTGGCGGCAGCGGCCTAGATGCGAAGTACTGCGTATCAAAAAAACGGGCGGCCATCGGGCCGCCCCGTTTGTTTTCATGCGCCGCACGCTAGTGGGATGAGGTCGCGGGGTCGTAGCCTTTTTCCTTCATGTACAACGCCAGGACGTGATCCATGCTGGACGCGTGATTCGAAAACCATTCCGCGACGGCCCGCGCCAGCACCAGTCCGAAACGTGTCTCGCCGGCTGCGACCCGACGGCGCACTTCATGCGCAGTCTCGAGTACGCCGTCGTGTTCCTTGACGTGGCAGGTGAGCGGCGGATAGGTCATCTGCTCCATCCAGCGCTGCTCCTGCGCGAAATGTTCCTCGGTGTGCCGGATGAACTCGTCGAGCGCCGCCAGCATGCTTTCGTCCGGCGCGTCGGCCACGCGGTTCAGCAATTC
>JANXPQ010000096.1 GCA_025357235.1 Betaproteobacteria bacterium | reverse complement strand
GACCAGTTCGCCGCCGCGACCGGGGACCATCAATGGATCCATGTCGACGTAGAGCGCGCGCGTCGAGAGTCGCCGTTCGGCGCGCCGATCGCGCACGGGTTTCTGACGATGTCCTTGCTGAGCCATTTTCTCAACGAGTCGCTGGAGTTCGGAAAGTCGAAAATGGGCGTGAATTACGGATTCAACCGCCTGCGCTTTACCGCGCCCGTGAAAGCCGGCTCGCGCCTGCGCGCGCGTTTCAAGCTCAAGGAGTTCCAGCGTATCGAAGGCGGGGTGCAAATGATCTGGGACATCGTGATGGAATGCGAAGGGGAGACCAAGCCCGTGCTCGTGGCGGAGTGGGTGGGCCGGCGCTATGCCTGAGCGATTTCCGGCCATATTCGTTTCCCACGGCGCCCCGACGCTGCCGATCGAAGCCAGCCCGGCGCGCGACTTCCTCTCGGGGTTGGGCAAGACGCTTGGCAAACCAAAAGCGATCCTGGTCGTTTCCGCGCATTGGGAGGGCAGCGAAGCCGCTGTCAGCGCGTCGGAACAGCCCGAGACCATTCACGATTTTTTCGGTTTTCCGCAGGAGCTGTATCGGATGGCTTATCCGGCGCCGGGTGCACCCGAACTGGCATCGCGCGTGAGCAAACTGCTGGGCGGCAAAGGCATCGTAGCGCACGTGCATCCGACCCGCGGCTTCGACCACGGCGCCTGGGTGCCGCTGCTGCTGATGTATCCGGATGCCGACATTCCCGTAACGCAATTGAGCGTGCAACCGCCGCTTGGAACCGCTCATCATTTCCAGTTGGGCGAAGCCGTGCGTCCGTTGCGCGACGAGGGCGTGCTGATCCTCGCTTCCGGCGGAGCGACACACAATCTTTATGAATTCGGCCGCCATCGGCGCGATGCACCAGCGCCTGCATGGGTAACCGGTTTTCAGGAGTGGCTCGCGAACACCGTCGAAAGCGGGAAGACGGATGACTTGTTGCACTATCGCGAACGCGGGCCGGACGCTGCGCGCAATCATCCAAGCGAGGAGCATTTCCTGCCGATCTTCGTGGCAGCCGGCGCCGGCGATCCGGGTGTCGCAGGCCGCCGCATCCATCGCAGCCACACCTTTGGCATCCTGGCGATGGATGCTTATCGTTTCGACTGAACCGCATAGCGCATGGCAAGACAGGAATTCAGATTTTCCCACCGGCTGCGGGTGCGCTGGGCCGAGGTCGACAGGCAGGGCATCGTGTTCAACGGCCATTACCTGACCTACTTCGATGTCGGCATCACGGAGTACTACCGCGCGCTGGGCTATCCTTATCCGGACGGACTGGCGCAGCACGGTACCGATCTTTACGTGCGCAAGGCCGAAGTGGAATACCACGCGTCGGCGGAGTATGACGATGAGGTCGATATTTGCGTGCGGGTGGAGCGCCTCGGGCGGTCGAGTTTGGACTTTCGGGTCGAGATTTATCGTGCCGATCAATTGCTGGTCGGCGGCAAGGTAATCTATGTCAATGCCGATCCCGTCGCACGCAAGTCTTCACAGCTTCCGGATTTCCTGCGTAACGCGATCAAAGCCTTCGAGCGCACGGCGCCGGCCGAGTCGACTAGCGCTTCAGCTTAAAATCGTTTGCCTGCGGTGTCATACTGGCGGCTTGTCGTGCCGCGCCAGACCGTCTGTGCGACGGCGTTCAGAACAAGAAGATTCAAAGGGGGAGAGCATGAATTTCGAATTTTCGGACAAGGTCAAGGATCTGCAGAAAAGGGTTTCTGCCTTCATGCAGGAACATGTCACGCCGCGCGAGTCGCGATTCTTCGAGGAAATCGCGGAGAACCGCGCCAAGGGCAATGCATGGATTCCGACGCGCATCGTAGAGGAACTCAAGCCCAAGGCGCGCGCCGCCGGCCTGTGGAATCTGTGGCAGCCCAAAGACCACGGCGGGTCGCTGAGCAACCTCGAATACGCACCGTTGTGCGAAATCATGGGACGCAGCGCCTGGGCCCCCGAGGTGTTCAATTGTTCGGCGCCCGATACCGGCAACATGGAAGTGCTGCTGCGCTACGGCACGCCGGAGCAGCAGAAGCAATGGCTGACGCCGTTGCAGAATGGCGAAATCCGCTCGGCATTCCTGATGACCGAACCGGAAGTCGCCTCATCGGATGCGACCAACATCCAGTGCCGCATCGAGCGCCAGGGCAGCGAGTACGTCATCAACGGCCGCAAGTGGTGGTCGTCCGGCGCCGGCGATCCGCGCTGCAAGATTTTCATCGTGATGGGCAAGTCCGATCCGGACAGCGCCGATCGCCACAAGCAGCAATCGATGATCCTGGTGCCGGCGGACGCCAAGGGCGTCAAAGTCGTGCGCGCGCTGAGCGTGTTCGGCTATGACGACGCGCCGCATGGCCACATGGAAGTCACGCTCGACAACGTGCGCGTGGCGGCTTCCAACATGTTGCTGGGCGAGGGCCGCGGATTCGAAATCGCGCAAGGCCGGCTTGGGCCGGGCCGCATCCATCACTGCATGCGCATCATCGGCCAGGCCGAGCGCGCGCTGGAATTGATGTGCAAGCGCCTGAAGAGCCGGGTGGCCTTTGGCAAGCCGGTGGTCGAGCACAATCTGTGGCACGAGCGCATCGCCGAATCGCGCCTGATGATCGAACAGGCGCGGCTGCTCACCCTCAAGGCGGCCTACATGATGGACACCGTGGGCAACAAGCAAGCGAAGGCTGAAATCGCGATGATCAAGGTCATCGCGCCGAACATGGCGCAACAGGTCATCGACTGGGCGATCCAGGCGCATGGCGGGGGCGGGGTGTGCCAGGACTTTCCGCTGGCCATGATGTACAGCCACAACCGCACCTTGCGGCTGGCGGACGGACCGGACGAGGTCCACCGCAATCAGATCGCGCGCCTCGAGCTGAAAAAAGTCGAGGACGCGAAGCCTCACCGCTAAATATTTCCCTGGCGGGCGCATTCGCGCCCGCCTTCTTTCGCGCGGAATATTCAATATTCAGTTTGTTGTACCCCAATCGCATTTCATCATATTGCATTGCAGCATGCGAATCCCGTAGCGTAAGTTCACGAAACTGCAATCCCACGCATTTCAAAGGCCGCTGCGCATTCCCTGCAAACCCAGTATTGGCGCGGGTTTGCGGGCACCGGACAGATCGCGCGACGGTCCTTATTTCATTACCAGAACAATGTAAGGCCAAAGGTTGTAAGGCAGTTTCTATTCGTGTATTTTGGCCGGCGTAACTATCCTAGTGTTACGCCTATAACTTCATTCCTCACCAAGGGGGAGTCTTGCAATGAAAATCTCGTTCAACGTAAATGGAAAAAGCACGAGCGTGGATGTCGCGCCGGATACGCCGCTGCTTTGGGTCCTTCGCGACACTCTCGGCATGACCGGCACCAAGTTCGGTTGCGGCAAAGCGCTTTGCGGCGCCTGTACCGTGCACCTGAATGGCCAGGCCGTGCGCTCCTGTCAGACCTCCATCGGTTCCGTCTCCGGCCAGAAGGTGACGACGATCGAAGGCCTCGGCGGCAACCACAAAGTGCAGAAGGCCTGGATCGCACTGGACGTGCCTCAATGCGGCTACTGCCAGCCCGGTCAGATGATGTCGGCCTCCGCGTTGCTCGCTGTCAACAAGAACCCCTCCGACGAAGATATCGATGCCTTCATGTCCGGCAACATCTGCCGCTGCGGCACGTATCCGCGGATTCGCGCAGCGATCAAACAAGCTGCGAAGATGGCCTAAGGAGGAGATGACAAATGGAAAATATGATCAAGAATGAAACGCGCCGTGACTTCCTGAAAGTCAGCGGCTCTGTCGCAGGCGGACTCGCGCTCGGGTTCTATCTGCCCGGCGGGCCCCGCGTCGCCCAGGCCGCGGCGGAAACCAGCTCGCCGAACGCCTGGATCAAGATCGGTACCGACAACAGCATCACCATCATGTGCGCCCGGTCCGAAATGGGACAGGACGTCTACACCTCGATGACGATGCTGGTGACTGAGGAACTCGAGGTCGACCCCAACAAGGTCAAGGTCGAGTTTGCTCCGCCCGCCGAGGTCTATATCAACGCGCTGCTGGGTGGCCAGCTTACCGGCGGCTCGACCGCGGTGCGCGATGCTTGGGAGAAGCTGCGCAAGGCGGGAGCGTCCGCTCGCATGATGCTGGTCGCCGCAGCAGCCAGCGATTGGGGTGTTGACGCATCGCAGTGCAAGGCGGCCAATGGCATGGTGACCGGCCCAGGCGGCAAGAAGGCCACTTACGGTCAGCTCGCTGCCAAAGCGGCGACCATGGAAGTGCCGAAGGACGTTGCGCTCAAGCCGTCGAGCCAATTCAAGGTGGTCGGCAACATGAAGCAGAAGCGTCTGGACACCGAAGCCAAGGTCAAAGGCCAAGCGCAGTTCGGTATCGACACCCGCGTACCCGGCATGCTCTACGCCGCAGTCGCAATGTCCCCGAGCATTGGAGGCAAGGTCGCGAGTTTCGATGATTCCCGTGCCAAGTCGATGCCCGGCGTCAAAGCGGTCGTTCAGTACAGCCGCGGCGTCGCGGTGGTTGCCGATTCCTACTGGCAAGCGAAGAAAGCCAAAGACCTGCTGCAAATCCAATGGGATGGTGGTCCTAACGCGGGCAATGATTCGAAGTCGATTTGGGATGGCATTCGTGCTGCGAGCGAACAGCCCGGCGCGGTGTTCCGTGAACATGGCAGCGTCGAAACCGCCATGGGTCAGGCAGCCAAGAAGGTGGAAGCCACCTATCAACTGCCGTTCCTGTCGCATTCTCCGATGGAGCCGCAAAACACCACGGCGGACGTACGTGCCGACAAGGCCATCATCATCACCCCGACGCAGTTCCAACAGCTCGTGCCGCACGTTGTTGCAGGTGCGACCGGGCTGAAGCCGGAACAGGTCGAAGTGCACACCACGTTCCTCGGCGGCGGTTTTGGCCGTCGCGTGGAAGTGGATTACACGATCGACGCTGCCGAAATTTCCAAGGCAGTCGGCGCTCCGGTGAAAATGGTATGGAGCCGCGAAGACGATATGACGCATGACTCCTACCGTCCTGCGAGTCTGATGAAGTTGTCCGCCGGATTGGATGCGAGCGGTAAGCCGGTCGCCATGCGTTTCCATTCGACCAGCCCGTCGATCTCTGCGCGCCTGTTCCCCAGCATCGTCAAGGATGGTATCGATCCGTTCGCGGTGGAAGGCATCGACAACTATCCGTACGACACGCCCAACATGAAGCTCACATACCAGATGCACGACGCTGGCGTGACGCCGGGTTACTGGCGCGGGGTGTCGCACAACCTTAATGCGGTGGCGCTCGAGTGTTTCGTCGACGAACTCGCCAATGCTGCCGGGAAGGACCCGATCCAGTACCGTATCGACATGCTTGACATGGGATCGACCAAGCATCAGTGGTCGGGCCTGTCAGCGGGTGTGCCGGTCGGCGCGCGCATGAAGCGGGTTCTGGAAGAAGTTCGCGCCAAGTCCGGCTGGGGCAAGAAAATGGCGGAAGGCCGTGGCATGGGTGTGGCGGTAATGGAAGGCTACAATACCGTGATCGCAATGGTCGTGGAAGTGAGCGTGTCCTCCAACTACGACGTGACCGTCGACAAGGTTACGGCCGTTGTGGATGCGGGTACCCTGGTGCATCCCGATCAGGCGCTGGCTCAGTTGCAGAGCTCGATCAATTTCGGCCAGTCTGCCTGCATGTGGGGCGAAATCACCATCAAGAATGGCGGCGTCGAACAGACCAACTTCGACATGTACCGGGTTGCTCGAATGAATGAAGCTCC
>JANXPQ010000094.1 GCA_025357235.1 Betaproteobacteria bacterium | reverse complement strand
CTTTCATCGTCGCCCATCCGATCGACGTTTCGCCGCTGGCGCGCAGCAACGACAAGAATCCGGCGGTGACCGACCGCTTCGAACTGTTCATCACCGGCCGCGAACTGGCCAACGGTTTCTCGGAACTGAACGACCCGGAAGACCAGGCTGCGCGCCAGCGGCGAAACGTCGATCGGATGGGCGACGATGAAAGTCGGCTGGATCAGTTTGTCTTCGGTGGTTTGCTCGAACAGCTTGAGTTGCAGAAGGCCGAGGCCGTCGGTGGGGAAGACTTCGACCTTGAAGCTCTCCAATGCGCTGCGCAGGTTTTCGATTGTCGACAAATCCTGCAGCGGATACCTCGGGTTGTACTTGGCAATGGCCTCGGCCATGGTCAGGCGATCGAAGGGTTTGCCCAGGTCGATGGATTCGCCCTGGTAGTTCAACGTCGTGCCCCCGGTCACTTTTTGGGCAAGTCCGCGCAGCAGTTCCTCAGTGAGGTCCATCAGGTAATGATAATCCTGGTAGGCCTCGTAGAACTCGAGCATGGTGAACTCCGGATTGTGCCGGGTCGACATCCCTTCATTGCGGAAATTGCGGTTGATCTCGAATACCTTCTCGATGCCGCCTACCACCAGGCGTTTCAGATAAAGCTCCGGCGCGATACGCAGGTAGAGTTGCATGTCGAGCGCGTTGTGGTGTGTTACGAAGGGGCGTGCCGCCGCGCCACCGGGTATCGGCTGCATCATCGGTGTTTCGACTTCGAGATAGCCGCGCGCGACGAAAAATTCGCGGATCGACTGGATGATGCCCGAGCGCGACTTGAATACCCGCTGCGATTCCGGGTTTGTGATCAGGTCCAGGTAGCGCTGCCGGTATTTCTGTTCCTGGTCCGCGAGGCCGTGGAATTTCTCCGGCAGCGGACGCAGGGATTTCGAGAGCAGGCGCAGGCCGGCGACCTTGACGGAAAGCTCGCCGGTCCTGGTCTTGAACAGGGTTCCCACGGCGCCGAGGATGTCGCCCAGGTCCCAGTGCTTGAAAGCGGCGTGGGCATCTTCGCCGGTCACGTCGTTGCTAATGTAAAGCTGGATGCGGCCGGACATGTCTTGCAGCGTGGCGAAACTGGCTTTGCCCATTACACGCTTGAGCATCATGCGTCCGGCTACCGTGACTTTGATGTCGGCCGGTTCGAGTTCCTCGTTGGTCTTGGCGTCGTAGTCGCGATGCAGATCGGCGGCCAGGTGGATGCGGCGGAAGTCGTTCGGAAATGCGTTGCCTCCGATGCGCAGGGCTTTGAGCTTGGCCTTGCGCTCCTCGATGATCTGGTTGGTGTCGACCGGCGGAGTGGTTTGTCCCTTGTCTTCCATGTTCTATACGCCTTGCTTCAGACTTGCGGAGATGAAATCGTCGAGGTCGCCGTCCAGCACGGACTGGGTGTCGCCCCTTTCCACGTTGGTGCGCAAATCCTTGATGCGCGACTGGTCGAGCACGTAGGAACGGATCTGGTGTCCCCAGCCGATGTCGGTCTTGGAATCTTCCATGGCCTGCTTTTCTTCATTGCGCTTGCGCATCTCCAACTCGTACAGACGGGCCTTGAGCATCGACATCGCTTCTGCGCGATTGCGGTGCTGGGAGCGGTCGCTCTGGCACTGAACGACGATGTTGGTCGGCAAATGCGTGATGCGGATCGCGGAGTCGGTCTTGTTGATGTGCTGGCCGCCCGCGCCACTGGCGCGGAAGGTATCGACGCGTAGATCGGCGGGATTGATTGCGATCTCGATCGTATCGTCGACCTCGGGATAGACGAACACGCTGGCGAATGAGGTATGGCGTCTTGCGTTCGAATCGAACGGCGATTTGCGCACCAGCCGGTGTACGCCGCTTTCAGTACGCAGCGTCCCGAAAGCGTAATCGCCGGTGACCTTGAGCGCCGCACTCTTGAGTCCGGCGACATCGCCCGGCGATTCTTCGAGCACCTCGACCTGAAAGCCGCGGCGGTCGCAGAACTTAAGGTACATGCGTTCCAGCATCGATGCCCAGTCCTGCGCCTCGGTGCCGCCGGAGCCGGACTGGATGTCGAGGAAGCAGTTGTTCGGGTCCATCGGGTTGGAGAACATGCGCCGGAATTCCATCCCAGCCGCGATTTTTTCCATGTCCGCAATGTCTGTTGCGATCGCGTCGAGCGCGCCGTCGTCGTTCTCGGCGCGAGCCATGGCAAACAGGTCGCGGGCGTCGCGCAGCCCCTGGTCTAGTTTTTCCAGCGTGGCGACGACGGACTCCAATTGCTTGCGTTCACGGCCCAGATCCTGGGCGCGCTTCGCATCGTTCCAGATCGCGGGATCTTCGGCGAGCTGTACGACTTCGGTCAGGCGGTTGCGTTTGCCTTCGAAGTCAAAGATACCTCCGCAATTCTTTGGTCCGGGAATCGAGGTCGTCGAGCTGGTTGGCAAGCGCGTTGAGTTTTTCTGCTTCCATGTGGGAATGTAATCCGATAAGAGTTGCAAGGCCGATAGCTACGCATTTTAACTGATGTCGCCCGCAGGGCCGCCTATTTGATGAGCACAAGTGCGACTACCAGCCCGACTACAACAGCCGCCATGGTCCCGGCGCAACGGCCGAATAGCGGCCGGCCGCCGACCACCAGGACGAGGCCGAGCTTGAAGACCGTGTTGGCAATGATCGCGAGCACAACCGCGATCGCGACCTGGACGTCGGACAGATTGCCCATGTTGAACAGGCGCAGGCTGGAAAGGGTGATGGCATCCACGTCGGTCAGGCCGGAGACCAGGGCAACCGCGTAAAGGCCCGCGGTTCCGGCAATGTCGGAAAGCCAGGCCGAGAGCAGCAGCACGACCGCGTAGGCCGCAGCGAAGGTCAGTGCGGTACGGATCTCGGTTGGATTCTTGATGTCCGGCGTCGGCGACACGCCGTCCGGGACGCGCCAGGCGTTGCCGTAAGCAAGGCCGGCCAGCCCGAGGAGCAGGCCTCCGCCGAGGACCGGCAGCAGGGTGGGCAGCGACGCCGGGGAGACGAATGCAGTGAGGATAGCCAGGCGCACCAGGAGCATCAGGTTGGCGAGCACGATGACGGTCACGGCCATGCCGCGCATGCTCTCATGCTCGCGCTCGTGCCGCGCATAGACCAGCGTCGTCGCGGTGCTCGACACCAGGCCGCCGAACACGCCGAGCAGCGGGGCGCCGTAACGCAGTCCGACCACGCGCATGGCGATGTACCCGGCCAGGCTTACCCCGGAGATCAACACCACGATGGTCCAGATCTGATACGGATTTAATGCGCCATAGGGGCCGTAGTCCCGATTGGGCAGGATCGGCAGCACAATGAACGTCAATATCGCGAATTGCAGGATGGAAATAAGGTCGCGACGCTCCAGTTTTTCGGTAATGCCGCGTAACTCGGCCTTGAAATAGAGCAGGCTCGTGGTGACGATTGCCAGCATTGCGGCCAGCGATTCGAAATCGAACCAGACCATCGCCGCGAGCACGTAACAGATGACGACCGCGACGACCGTCGTGGTTCCGGGTTCGTGCTGCTCTTCGTCCCGGGCATAGGCGGCAATGATCATGGCACCGACGAGCAGCAGGCCGGCGATGAGGATGGCCGGCGAACCCGTTTTTTCGCTGAGGAGCGCGGCGCCCGCTCCGAAGAGCCCGACGAGCGCAAAGGTGCGCAGGCCGGCCTTCGCGCCGGGATGGCGTTCGCGCTCCAGGCCGATCAGCAAGCCGATCGCCAGGCTGGCGGCAAATGCCGGCAGCCTTTCGAGTTCAGTGCCGTGCAACCAGCTAAGTTCCAGGACTTCCTCCTCCGTCTGCGCCCGGTTGCCAATAATCCAGCATCAGTTGCACCGAACGCCTGCCTTTGTACTCGTTCACCTGCACACGGTAAACCGTGGCGACCCTCCCGGGAAGGGGCGCCTCTTGTCCGAACGCCATTGCATCCAGCACGTCCTGCTCGCCCGGCCGGCGCAGCCGCAGTTTCAGATGCCGGCCGCCGACGATGCGTTGCTCGATAACCTCGAAATCGTCGAAGAAGCTCGGCATGGCAAACCCCTGGCCCCATACCTGGGCTTCGAGCGATTCGGCGAAAGCGAGATTCATGTCGGACGGGGGCAGTTCGCCGTCGGTCTCGACCAGGCGCTCCAGATCCGCGGGGCCGACGAGTTCGCGCACGACTGCTTCGAAGGCGGTGGTGAATTCCGCGACGTCGGCGCGCCGGATGGTCAGTCCGGCTGCGGCAGCATGGCCGCCGAATCGCAGAATCAGGCCGGGGCGGCGCTTGGTGACAAGGTCGAGTGCGTCGCGCAAATGCAATCCGCGAATGGATCGCCCGGAACCCTTCGCCTCGCCGCCATCGGCGGGCGCAAAAGCGATTGCAGGGCGGTGAAAGCGCTCGCGCAGGCGCGCGGCGAGAATGCCGATCACGCCCTGATGCCAGGACTCGTCGTAGAGGCTCAAGCTGAAGGTGTCGGCAACGTCGATCTTATCCATCAGTGCCAGCGCCGTATCCTGCATGCCTGCCTCGATATCGCGGCGTTCGCGATTGAGCGAATCGAGTTGTTTCGCCAGCTCTGCGGCCCGTGTCGGGTCCTGCGTCAACAGGCACTCGATGCCGACCGACATGTCGGTGAGCCGCCCGGCCGCGTTCAACCGCGGCCCGATCACGAAGCCAAGATCATAGGCGGATACGCGGGACGGATCGCGTCCGGCGACGCGAAACAGTGCATCGATGCCGGCACGGGTGCGACCGGCGCGGATGCGCCGCAACCCCTGGTCCACCAGGATGCGATTGTTGTCGTCGAGACGCACGACGTCGGCGACGGTGCCCAGCGCAACCAAGTCGAGGAGCTCGGCAAGATTGGGCTCCTTGCGCCGGCTGAACCAGTCGCGCCGCCGCAATTCGGCGCGCAAGGCGACGAGCACATAGAACATCACGCCGACACCGGCAAGATGTTTGCTCGGAAAAGTGCATCCGTCTTGATTGGGGTTGACGATGCAGGTTGCGGCCGGCAGTTGCGCACCCGGAAGATGATGATCCGTGATCAATACCCGGATGCCGAGCCTGGCGGCTTCTTCGACGCCGTCGACGCTGGCGATACCGTTGTCCACGGTGATCAGAAAGTCCGGTTTCCGGCCGGCGGCAAGCTTGACGATTTCCGGTGTGAGTCCGTAGCCGTATTCGAAACGGTTCGGCACCAGATATTCGATTTTCGCGCCGAAACTCTGCAGGCCCAGCATGCCGACTGCGCAAGCCGTGGCGCCGTCTGCGTCGTAGTCGGCGACGATCAGGAGGCGCTTTTCAGCGGCGATCGCGTCGGCCAGCAAATTCGCCATCGTCGCGCAATTGAGCAATCGGTCGAACGGCAGCAATCCGCCCAGTGAAGTTTCGAGCTGCCTTGCTTCGAGTACGCCGCGGGAGGCGTAGATTCGTGCGAGCACCGGGTGCAGGCCGCTGGCGCGCAGCTTTCCGAAGGCCGCCGCCGGCACGTCGCGCTCGAGGATGCGCGGAGGATTCGTCACGGTCTGCGGATCGGGATGCCAAGGGAAACCGCAGGCCGCCACCAGCGCCACAAATTCATGCGATTGACGGACCACCGGTAGCTGCGGCCGTCGGCGACAGTCGCGATGACAAGCCGGCGAATCCGACCGCTTCTCAGCAACCCTGCCAGCGGCGCGAACCAGCGCTGCTCCAGATCGTCGAGCGCATCCTTCCAGGCAGCGGGATCGAGGCGCATGGACGCTGTTTCCGCTTCGCGCAGCTCGATCAGAACGTCATTCGCGCCAATTGCAGCGATGCCCTGTTCGATCGCGATGAATGGAATTTCCGCAAGCTTCGAGAATCCATGGGCGAGCGCGCTGCTGCCGATCACGGCTTGAAAAGACGTACTGGCACGGGGGAGCGTGCCGCCGCCGGAGAACCACAGGCTGTTGATCGGCAACGCGCCGCGCTGCTCGCGTTCCTCGTTGACCGGATGCGCATGCAGCAGCATCTGAATTTCATTGAATATCCGGTGCCATGTCATCCGGTCTTCGCCTTGCGGCAACATGCGGTCGACATCATGGCCTGCCGCCTGCGACAGGCCGTTGGTCTGGATGCGCGCGGGCCGGGCGGTTCTGACGTACCAGCGATGCGGTTGCGGAGCCAGGAAGGTGAAATGATCCGTGTCGAAATGACGGTTGAGCGCGGCGCGAAGTGAATCCGCCTCGGCCTCGGTGATCGACAAGGTTTCAGGGGCCATCAGGACCAACTGGTCGCGATTCACCTGAAGGTGCACCGGATCGGCGCTGAGCCAGAAACTCTCCCCGGGGTGCATGCCGGCGCCGAATACCGCGATTGGTGCGCTCGGCCAGTCGGCCTGCCGCGTCACCCCGAACTGTCCGCAAAGCCAGGCCTGTTCGTCGTCGCAACGGGATTCGCTGGCATCGCCGCGGCCGATCAAGGTCCGCAGTGCGGGCGCAATCGGCACATCGTGGCCCGCGTTGCCGTGGGGCCAGAACAGGGCGGGAACGAACAGAGTGACGGTATGCACGGAGTCGGGGCGAAAATCGACTTTGAGTTTAGCACGCGCGTTTTCTGCGCTTGATGGAAACCTGCATGAGGCACTGCGGTCTTACGCAGTGCCTGCGGAATATGGCAGACTGCGCGTCGCTGCCGCAAAAAACCACGTCGTAAAATCATCCATCCATGCTGACGCCGTATGAGTTATTTGTCGGGCTGCGCTATACGCGCGCCAAGCGGCGCAACCATTTCATCTCATTCATTTCCGTCACTTCGATGCTCGGCATCGCCCTGGGCGTTGCCGCACTGATCGTAGTGCTGTCGGTCATGAACGGTTTCCAGAAGGAATTGCGCGCCCGCATTCTCGGGGTCGCCTCCCACGTGCAGATCACCGGCATGGCCGGCGGCCTGTCGGACTGGCAGCGGGTCGCGGCGCAGACGACGGCGCACAAGGAAGTGGTCGCGGCCGCACCCTATGTCATGGCGCAGGCGCTGATCTCCAACCACCAGACGGTTCAAGGCAGCATCGTGCGTGGCATACTGCCCGCCGCCGAGGACAAGGTCGCCGACATCGGCATGCACATGAAATCCGGCAGCCTGAGCGCGCTGCAACCGGGCAAGTTCGGCATCGTGCTGGGCAGCGAGCTGGCGCTGAGCATAGGCGCCCGGCTTGGCGACAAGATCGTGGTGATCGCGCCGCAGGGGCAGGTGACGCCCGCCGGGATCATGCCCAGGCTCAAGCAATTCGACGTCGTCGGCATCTTCGAAGTCGGCATGTACGAATACGATGCCGGGCTGGCGCTGATCCATCTGGACGATGCCCAGAAGCTTTATCGCATGGACGGCAAGGTTTCCGGCGTGCGCCTGAAGCTGAAGGATCTGTTTGCCGCGCCGCGCGTGGCCCGCGAACTCACGCATACGCTCGATGCGGATGTCTACGTCGCGGACTGGACGCGCAGCCACGCCAATTTCTTCCGGGCAGTCCAGATCGAGAAGCGGGTGATGTTCATCATTCTCTTGCTGATCGTGGCCGTCGCGGCGTTCAACATCGTGTCGACGCTGGTCATGGCGGTCACCGACAAACGGGCCGATATAGCCATCCTGCGCACCCTTGGGGCGGCTCCAGGCGAAATCATGAAGATCTTCATCATCCAGGGGGCGCTGATCGGCGTCATCGGCACCCTCGTTGGCGTCGTCGTCGGCATGCTGATCGCGTGGAACGTGGATGTCGTCGTACCGGCGATCGAACACCTGATCGGCGTGCAGTTCCTGGCAAAAGATGTGTACTACATCAGCGACCTGCCGTCCGACCCCCATTGGCAGGACGTCATCGTGATTGCATTGACATCGTTTGCGCTGAGCCTGGCGGCGACGCTGTATCCGAGCCTGCGCGCCGCCAGAGTCAATCCGGCCGAAGCGCTGAGGTATGAGTGAGATGAGCGTGAACGTCGTCCTTTCCTGCCGCAACCTGCAGAAGATATTCCGGCAGGGTGATTACTCCGTGCCGGTGCTCGCCGGCGTCGACATCGAAGTGCGGCGCGGCGAAACGGTGGCCATCGTCGGCGCATCAGGTTCGGGCAAGAGCACGCTGTTGCACCTGCTGGGGGGGCTCGACGCCGCTACTTCGGGTGAGATCCTGATCATGGGGCGCAGGCTGGACGAACTCGATGAAAAAGAAAAAGGGCGGTTGCGCAACCACGGCCTGGGCTTTGTATACCAGTTCCACCATCTGCTGCCCGAATTCACCGCGCTGGAAAACGTTGCAATGCCGTTGCTTATCCGCCGCATGAGCGGCGAAGAAGCCACGCAGCGTGCCCTGCGCGTGCTGGAGCGTGTCGGGCTGAGTGCGCGTGTGACGCACACGCCAGGCGAACTGTCTGGCGGAGAACGTCAGCGCGCGGCATTGGCGCGGGCGCTGGTGACCGAACCGGCGTGCGTGCTTGCGGACGAGCCCACTGGTAACCTCGATCGCCATACCGCCGAGGGCATGCTCGATCTCATGCTCGAACTCAATCGCGAGCTTTCCACAAGCTTCGTCGTGGTAACCCATGACCCGACAATCTCGGCACGGATGCAGCGCACGCTGCGCCTGGAAGACGGGATCCTGAAATAGGAGATCAGGGCAGGGGTGCGAAGGGCTGGCAGCAACCCGCATTAACCCCGAGCCGCGTACTTAACCCTCGATCGGAATCGGATCGAGCGAGCGCCACAGATACCAGGTAGCCACCGTTCGCCAGGGCTGCCACGCACCGGCAATCTGCCGGATCTTGAGCTTGGACAGCGGCTTGCCGCTGTTGTAATGCAGGCTCATCGCGCGCTGCAAGCCGACATCGTCCACCGGCAGGATGTCGGGCCTCATCATGAAGAAAATCAGGAACATTTCGGCGGTCCACCGGCCAACGCCTTTGACGCGCGTCAGTTCGGCAATCAATTGCTCGTCGTCCTGATCGCTCCAGCTGGATGTGTCGAGCGATCCGTCCAGGAAATGCTCGGCCAGGTCGATCAGGTGGGTGGATTTATTGCTGGAAAGTCCGCAGGCACGCAGCTTCGACGGATCCATGCGCACAATGGTGGCGGGGCCGAGCGCGCCGACCGATTCGAGCAGCTTTTGCCAGACGCTTTCCGCGGCCGAAACGGATATCTGCTGGCCCACAATGGAGCGCGCAAGCGTCGTAAAGGCGTCACCGCGGCTCTGCAGATAGGGGCCTTCGTGATTGCGGATGAGCACCCTCAGCACCGGGTCGCGGCCCGATAGTTCGCGAGTGGCGTTGTTCCAGTACGATGGCGTCATGATTCAACAGGACCGCGGTGAGCTGCCGAGTCGGAACGTCAGGCATGGGGAGAATTGAAGCGCTCCGAGTATACGCCAATCCGCTCGCGGGATTGAACGCGCATTGCGGCTTATTTCTGCGTGAATGGGATGCGCGAATGCCGGCGTTTGCGCCAGGCCAGCAAGACATGCGTACGCCAGGCGGCCATCACCAGCAGGTAACCGGAGACGGCAAGGATAAACGCGAGTAGTACGAGACCGGCGGCAAAGGGTTTGCCCATCGATGCAAACCAGTGTGCCGCAGCGGGAATCCACTCTTTGACCGGCAGGTCGAAGAGTTGCAAATCAAGGCGTGGCGGCGCATCGGATTGGGAGCCCGTAACGAACAGCCCCAGCTTGTAGGCGATGTAGTACAGCGGAAGAATCGTGACTGGATAGGTATATCAGGTCACGATCGCAGCCACCGGCAGATTGACGCGGAACACGATGGCACACAGGGCGGCGGACAGCATTTGCAGCGGTCCGGGCACCAGTCCGCAGAATAAGCCGATGGCCACACCACCGGCGACCGATCTACGGTGGAGGTGCCAGAGATTGTGGTGCTGCAGCGCTGCTCCGCAGAAACGAAGGTAACGATTTTCGCGGATGCTCTGGTGGCTGGGCAGGTATTTGCGGAAAAGTTTGCGCGGCATGGATGTGACGAGTATTAATTTCGGTGGATCGTGACGAGCCTCTATCTGTTCGCCCTGGTTGCGGGGGCCTGGCTGCTGCAGCAACAGGCCGTCCTCCCGGATTTGACCGGCGCCACCGCATTGGTTCCGCTGGCCGTGCTATGGATCGTTGTCGCGCGTCATCCCGGCGTTGCCGCCCGGCGGGTTTCGCATGCGCTTGCCATTGTCACATTTGCGGCCGCGGGGTTTTTCTGGGCGGCCGCGGTTGGCTCCTGGAAACTTGCCGATGACCTTCCGGACCTCTGGGAGGGGCGCGACGCCGAAATCTCCGGCGTTATAGCGGAAATGGTGCAGCCGAACGAGCGCGGCGTGCGTTTCCTGCTCGACGTGGAACGGGCTTATACGTTGAATGCCCGGATTCCTTCCCGTGTTTCCCTGATGTGGTATGCAAATGAGGGCGAATCGCCCTCCGACCTGCGTGCCGGCCAGCGCTGGCGCGTGGCAGTGCGTCTGCATAAACCCCACGGAAACGCGAATCCCGACGGATTCGACTTCGAGGCATGGATGCTGGAACGCGGCATCCGCGCCGTCGGCTATATCCGGCCCCAGCCTGCACCGCAACTGGTCACGCCGCTGGTGTGGCGTCCCGGCTATCTGCTGGAACGAACGCGCGAAGCGGCGCGTCATCATCTGCTCGAAGCGCTGGGCGACCGGCCTTATGCGGGAGTGATCGTTGCGCTCGCGATTGGTGATCAACAGGCCATTCCGCCCGATCAGTGGCAGGTGTTCACGCGCACCGGCGTCAATCACCTCATGAGTATCTCCGGCTTGCACATCACGATGGTTGCAAGCATGGTATTGCTGCTGGTTTTACGTCTTTGGCGCAGATCCGAAACGCTGGTCCTGAAACTGCCTGCAGTGCGGGCAGCCACCCATTGCGGCCTGATTGTCGCATTGGCCTACGCCGCGCTCTCCGGATTTGCCGTCCCCGCGCAGCGAACGGTCTACATGCTCGCCGTTGTGGCGATCGCGCTGTGGTCCGGCTGGAGCGCAAGATCGACCGCCGTTCTCGCGGCGGCCGCGGCACTGGTCATCGTGCTCGATCCGATGGCGGTGATCGCGCCAGGCTTCTGGCTTTCGTTTGGCGCGGTGGCGGTCATCATGCTCGCGGGAGGATCGCGCATCGGCAGGCCTGGCTGGTTTCGCGCGTGGGCGCAAACCCAATGGGCGGTCACGCTGGCGCTGGTGCCGTTTCTGCTCGCCATGTTCCAGCAGGTGTCGCTGGTGTCCCCGATTGCCAACGCCTTTGCGATCCCGTTGGTCAGCCTGGTCGTTGTTCCGCTCGCGTTGGCCGCGTCGGTGCTGCCATTGGACTGGATCGCCAGCGCAGCGCACCTGGTGATGAAGTTCTGCATGCTTTTGTTGCAGGCACTCAGCGATCTGCCCGATGCGGTGTGGCAGCAGCATGCGCCTCCGGCATGGGCCGTGCCGATTGCCGTCGCCGGCGCACTGTGGATGTTGCTGCCCAGAGGTTTTCCCGCCCGCTGGGTCGGGGCAATGATGATGTTGCCGCAATTCCTGTCGATGCCGGCGAAACTTTCACCCGGCGAACTGCGTATGACGGTGCTCGATGTCGGCCAGGGACTGGCGGTGGTGGTGCGAACGCGCAGCCATGCGCTGCTCTACGACACCGGTCCGGCCTTTACGGAACAGATCGATGCCGGCGGCCGCATCGTCGTGCCGTATCTTCGTGCCGCCGGCCTGAGCAGGCTGGATGGAATGGTCATCAGCCATGACCACAGTGACCACAGCGGCGGCGCCTTGTCGGTTCTGCAGGCATTCCCCGTCGGGTGGCTGGCTTCATCGCTGCCAGAGGAACATGCGATCAGAATTGCAGCGACCCGCAGCTGGTTCTGCGATGCAGGCGAGAGCTGGGAATGGGATGGTGTCTCCTTCGAGTTCCTGTATCCGCAGCCCGGCGACTATAATGATCCGGATGAGAAGGACAATGATCGCAGTTGTGTTTTGAGGGTTGTTTCTCCCTTCGGCAGTGTCCTGCTGCCCGGCGATATCGAGAGATTTTCCGAATCGCGGCTGTTGCAATCTTCCGGAAATCTGCGGACAGACGTATTGCTTGCCCCCCATCACGGCAGCCGCACGTCCTCGACACCCGAATTCGTGCACGCGGTGGCCCCCGTTGTGACGGTTTTCTCGGTCGGGTATCGCAACCGGTTCGGACATCCGCATCCCGCGGTCAGCGCGCGTTACCGCCAGGCCGGAAGCCGGACGCTGCGAACCGATCTTTCGGGTGCACTGCTAATCGGCATGACCCCGGCGGGTGTCGACGTACAAAGCTGACGGGAAGTAGACAGAAAATACTGGACCGGTCGCTGAGACCGCCCTGATACGAGATGGTCAAACTTACCGACATCAACCGGGATATCACTTCGGACCAGTGGCTGGGGACGCTGACCGCGCGGCTGCCGCAAGCCGAGCGCGATCTGGTAGTCCGCGCAGATGCCTGGGCTCAGCAAAATTATCCCGGTCGCAAACACCCGGCCGGGCAGCCGTGGATCGATCACGCGCGCGCCGCTACCGGAATTCTCGGCGGTCTGCGTGTGGGCGGCGAAGCGCTTGCTGCGATGTTGTTGCTCGGCGCACCCATCGTGACGCGTACCGAGCGCGATGCGTTGAATGCGGCTTTCGGCCCTGCGGTGGTTTCGCTCGTGGACGGGGTGGCGAGCATGGCGCAAATTCAGGTTTTGCGCAGCAAGAACGTCTCAGGCCCGAAAACGAACGACCGCACTTCGCAGCTCGAAGCGCTGCGCAAGATGTTTCTGGCGATGGCGCAGGACGTGCGCGTGGTGCTGATCAAGCTTGCCGATCAGGTGCAGTGGCTGCGCGAATTGGCGTCGAATGAAGATTCCGACGCACGCGAGAATGCAGCGCGGGAGACGCTTGAGCTGTTTGCGCCGCTGGCCAACCGGCTGGGCGTCTGGCAGTTGAAATGGGAATTGGAAGATCTGGCGTTTCGCTGCCTCGAACCTGAAACCTACCGGAATCTGGCCCGCCAGCTCGACGAGAAGCGCAAGGATCGCGAAACCTACATCGGCGAGGTAATCCGCATCCTGCGCGATGAGCTCAAGGCCGCGGGCATCGGCGCGGAGGTGAGCGGCAGGCCGAAGCACATCTATAGCATCTGGCGAAAGATGCAGAGAAAAGGGGTGGGGCTGGACGATCTCTTCGACGTGCGCGCGGTGCGCGTGATGGTCGAGGACGTGAAGGATTGCTATGCGGTGCTCGGTGTCGTCCACAATCTTTGGACGCCTATTCCGCGTGAATTCGACGACTACATCGCGCGGCCGAAAGCCAACGACTATCGCTCGCTGCATACCGCGGTTGTCGGACCGGACGGCAAGGTACTGGAGATTCAGGTGCGCACGCACGAGATGCACCAGCACGCCGAACTCGGCGTGGCCGCGCACTGGCGATACAAGGAGTCGGTTAAGGGCGATCCGGGACTGGATGACAAGATTTCCTGGTTGCGCAATGTGCTCGAGTGGAAGGACGAACTGGCCGATGCAGCCGAACTGGCGGAGTACTTCAGGACCGACCTGTTCCAGGACATGGTCTATGTGGTGACCCCGCAGGGCAGGGTGGTCGACCTGCCGCGCGGCTCCACGCCCGTCGATTTTGCCTATCACCTGCACTCGGAACTTGGCCACCGCTGCCGTGGCGCAAAGGTCAACGGCCAGATCGTGCCGCTGACGTACGCGCTGTCCAATGGGCAGAGAGTGGAAATCATCGCGGCCAAGGAAGGCGGGCCTTCACGGGACTGGCTGAATCCCGCGCTGGGTTACATCAAGACCAATCGCGCGCGCGCAAAAGTGCGGCAGTGGTTCAACAGCCAGCAGCTCGATGAAGCCATGGCTCATGGGCGCGCGATATTGGAGAAGGACCTGCAGCGGCTGGGCAAGACCGGGCAGAATCTTGAAGAATTGGCGTCGCGGTTGGAATTCGCCGGCGTGAACGAGCTGTTTGCCGCACTTGGCCGCGGCGAAGTCACGCCGCGGCAGGTGCAATCGGCAGTGCTGGGCGAGGAATTGCCGGAAGACAAGATGCCCGCCCATGCGGCAGCCCCGCAGCCGACGGTCGCGCCGAGCGGTATTCTGATTGTCGGCGTCGACAAGCTGCTCACGGTACTGGCACGATGCTGCAAACCTGCACCGCCCGACAGGATCGTCGGGTTCGTGACCAGGGGGCGTGGAGTTACTGTGCATCGCCTGGACTGCCATAACGTCGCTCGTCTGCCGCAGGAGAGATTGATCGCGGCCGATTGGGGAAAGACCGGCGCATCGAAGTTTCCGGTCGACATCGAGGTCATTGCCGGCAGCCATCCCGCGCTGATGCGGGACATCCTCGACATCTTTACGCGCGAAAAGGTACGGGTCGCCTCCAGCGCGTCCCACAGCCAGGATCTGAGTGCGAAAATGACGTTCACGCTGGAAGTCGAGGGGTTGCCGCAACTCACCCGGCTTCTGGCGTCGGTGCGGGATATTTCCGGGGTGGAGTCCGCGCGCAGGAAGTGAGGTTTGAACGCCTGCGGCGTTTCGTTTAGAATCCGCCCTTCGACAGGCGCGTAGCTCAGCTGGTTAGAGCATCACCTTGACATGGTGGGGGTCGTTGGTTCGAGTCCAATCGCGCCTACCAGCTTCCTTAAGGACAGAAAATGGGTTTCCGAACTTGCACGCTGGATTCAATGCATCGCTTCTGAACCCCTTTTCAAGTCTGGTAGCAAAAAAGTGCGGTTCTCCGCACTTTTTTATTTTGGGTCTTCGAAAAAATGCCGTCCATCCGATTGCCTGACGGGTCGCACAGAGCGTTCGACAAGCCGGTTTCCGTAGCCGAGGTCGCCGCGTCGATTGGCGCAGGGTTGGCGCGCGCCGCGCTGGCGGGGCGAGTCGATGGCAGGCTGGTTGATACCTCCTTCATCATCGATCATGACGTCGATCTGGCGGTGGTGACCGAAAAGGACGCCGACGGTGTCGATATCCTGCGACATTCGACGGCCCACCTGCTGGCCCATGCCGTCAAAGAGCTCTACCCCGATGCCCAGGTCACTATCGGCCCGGTGATCGAGGACGGCTTCTACTACGACTTTTCCTATAAGCGCCCGTTCACACCCGAGGACCTCGCCGCAATTGAAAAGCGCATGGCGGAAATCGCCAAGCGCGACATCAAGGTCGAGCGCGAAGTATGGAGTCGCGACAAGGCGGTGGAGTTCTTCAAAGGCCAGGGCGAGAACTACAAGGCGCAGATCATTGGCGCGATACCCGGCAACGAGTCGATTTCGCTTTATTCGCAGGGTAACTTCACCGACCTGTGCCGCGGCCCGCACGTGCCTTCCACCGGCAAGCTCAAGGTATTCAAACTGCTCAAGGTCGCTGGGGCCTATTGGCGCGGGGACTCCA
>JANXPQ010000027.1 GCA_025357235.1 Betaproteobacteria bacterium | reverse complement strand
GCCGCTCTCGACATGGGACCCGCCAGACGCGATCGAGTAGCTGGATTGTACCCCGGGCTATGACAGCCGCAGGGGCCGACGTCTTCTGCCGCCGCCCCCGTCTTCGGAAGGCTATCTACGCCTGCGCCGATCTGTTCCTAGACGGGTACAGCCTCGGGTACAGCGACGATAGTGGGGCGACGTTTCACGGAATGATGAGCTTTACGCAGATTCTGGGCCCGCTCACGTGCCCGACCGTCCAGGCCAACTGCGCGGCCCACTGGGGCCGCATCCAGCAAGTCCTCGGGATCAAGTTGCCGGATGCCGGTCAGGGCACCAATGGTGGAGCGCCCGGACTATCGGGCGGATCTCATTGCGCGACTGGTGGTGTCGACGCTTGGAGCATCTGCTGGTCGTTGCTTTCACGGTGAGGAGGTGGAGACGGTGATGTTTCGAGACTCCAGACCGTCAGGGTCCCGGGGAACCAGATGCGTAGTAATCAAGCGCACCGGGATGGAACGGGATCGGCGCCGGTCCGCGCAGCGCCGAGTTCCGCGGGAGAGGCAAGTTGCTCCGGCGCTCCGACAATGCCTGCGCGATGTCGCGCGCCCTCTCGCGGTCGAAGCGGTCGAGCACCACGAACAGGCTGTCGCCAAGCATGGCCACGACGCGCAGCGAGACCTTGTCATCGTCGGCGAAATGCCCGCGGCCCTCAAGGGCCTCTTGCGCCGTGGCGGAGGGGATGAGGCCGCAGGGAAGCTGGCCGCTGCGCAACAGTTTCACCACCTCGACTGGTGTCTCCACCGACGCCGCGACGGCCCTGCTGGCCGGCCAACGCGTCACGATGGCGGAGGCGACGGCCGTCGTGAGCGCAAGAGCTCCCGGGCGCAGCTTGTCGCCGACGACGACAAGGTGGTTTGCCCGATACACGTACCACTGGCGGTACGGGGAGTGGCCGGAGACCAGCACCGCGGCCACTCCCAAGACGGCAAGCCGGACAACCTTGCGATCAGTCATCGTTCCCTGTGCCATCTCCCCCCCGCTTCTCGAACACGTCGAGGTGGAGGAAGTCGGAGACGACGTAGTTGGGAACGTCCACCAGGTTGCTGATCCGGAGGTCACAAGCGACGCTGCAGAGCAGATAGGCCTGCACCCGCGTCAGCGGCTTCGGAGCCGGCGACGTGCTCGGCTCGGTCAGGAGATTGATCATCTTGAGCAGCGCGTCGCGCGCCGCCAGGGTCACGTCCTCGGACTGGTTGGTCAGCGGCGTGAGCTCCGGGTCGCTGTGGAACCACTTTTCAGGTTGGATCACGATCCCGGCGGGCTTCACCGGGATGCCCATGGTGGCGACGAAGTCGTCGGGCTCGAGTTCGCGCAGCACGCCGGACCGGTTGCTCTCCAATCGCGGCCAATTGCCATACTTCGCGGCGAGGTTCTTGCGGACCTCGACTTTCACCGTGACGATAGCGTTCATCTCGATGGCGGTGCCGGAGACCTCACCGTCCCCTTGCGCCCAGTGCACGTCGCCGATGGAGAGACCGCAGCCGTCGATGAAGCAGGGGAAGAGAAGGGTGGTCCCAATGACCATCTGCTTCACGTCGGTGTTCCCGCCGTTCTCGCGCGGCGGGATGGTGCGGAGGCAGCGCTCCCGTGCGGGGCCAGAAGGACCGCACAGCTTCGCAGGCACTGCGTCCCTGGGCTCAGGAGGCAGCACGAAGCCCTGGACTGCCCTGAGCTGTTCCTCGCGAAGAAAGGCCCTCTCGATCTCCGGCTCTCCCAGCTCGACCCCGATGGTGCCGGCGAACCCGTGCAGCGGCACCCGCACGCCAGGCAAATCCTTGGACGTCGCGAAGCGCGTCCTGCCGTTCTTAGCGACGCGGTCCAGTTCCCAGTGAACGATGGCGGGTTCGGTGAACACATCGCGCAGGAACCCGAAGCCGGGCACCGCCACCGTGTAGCCGAAGAAGTCGGGTCCAGGCTGGACATCGATCATGGTCACGGCGAGCACGTCTCCCCGCTGCGCGCCGTTGACGTGCAGGGGCCCGGTGAGCGGATGGATGAGGTTCAGATTGGGGGCAGCGACGTCGGCGGGCGTCGTGTCGCGGTTGAACGGATTGTCGAAGGCGTCGCGCGTCTCGAAGGTGACGATGTCGCCGGGACTGGCATCCAGGACCGAGTCGATCCCCGGGTGCCAGCGATTGTGGCAGGTGCCCAGCGCCTCGTCGGCGCATTTCACCGGGACTTTATTGATGCGGGTGATTGGAATTCTCAGATTTTTTGCGAACGACGGACCGGCCACAGCCGCCAGCAACGCGGCTGCGAGGAATGCTTGGTTCTTCATGTGGGACCCCGCGCAGACCCGCACCGGCAACTGGGCCACCCACTTGCCCGGGAGCGGGTTTGTGCGCGCCTTACGCTCTCCCTGGCGGATTGTCAAACGCCCGCTTCCCGGCCATTTCTGGCCGCCCTCGGCGACGGCGACCTGGACAAGGCGGAGCGGCTTCTGCGGCGCGCGAAGCCCCGTCAACACCAGCGGCTTCCACGACGTCGTGACCGGGGACAACGGCGCGTATGCGGCGGCGCCGGGCTGGGATGCGTGCACGGGGTGGGGAAGCCCGAAGGGCAACACGCTGCTGAACCTGCTCCGCGGGATGCAGGGACACGCTTAGAGACGTGCAGGAATTGGCGCGGGGCCGCGGAGGTCATCGGTCCCGCGCCCGTAGCCCTCCGCCTGGAACGAGCCAGCGTAGACCGAAGGGGGATTATATCGGGAACCCGCCGTCCCGAGTGGGTCCATTTCAAGAGCACTCTTCTCAGGCGGGCCCGTAACAGCGGGTGCCCGCAGTTACTCGATTCCGAAGCATTGCTACACGGAACCCGGGGTTTTGGGCCCCCCACGTCGCATTGGCGAAAGGGTCGAAAGGCGCCTAACCGCATGCGCAATCGAGTGAATCTGGCCAGATTGTGATCGGTTCGATCTCTCGATACCCCTGCTTGACTGCACCAAAAGGAACCAGATCGGTACGAGGTGGGGACCGAAGCGGTACCGGACCGGTACGGATTAGGCTCTTTCGCGCAAAATCATTACAATAGTCGCAATGGCACCGCGTGCGCGCAGAGGGCTCGTCGACGTCGCTGCAGCGCGGCTGGCGGAGTATCGCCGCGGGGAAGAACAAGGGCCCGTACGCGTGGCGCAGAAGGCGGTATTTGCGGCGCTGATGGCGGGGGACATAGTACGCCTGCGACGGCGGCGGGGATGTAGGAGCTGACGTTGTCGAGGAGGTCGCGCCCGTTCGCCTGGTCGACGACACTGGCGAAGGGATCGACCAGTCAGATCTCGAACACGAGGCGCAGGCGTCCCTTGAGCGTCGTCTGCCTGGCGATGCGCGCCTCCGTGGCGGCGGTGAATGCCTCGGTGTGCTCCTCGGTCACCGCCGACATGATGGTTTCCTTGTTGGCGAACTCCGCGTACAGCGTCGGCCGCGAGATCTCCGCCGCGTCCGCAACATCGCTCATCGTCACCTTCCGGTAGCCGTGCTGGCTGATGAGCTGCAACGCCACTGAAAGAATCCTTTCGCGCTTGGCCTCCATCTTTCCGCTTTACAATATCACAAATAGTGTCAGATTGACCTTACCCAAACAAGGCATGTGTAAGTCATGAAGGAACGAAGACTGGGTCGCCAGGGACTTTCTGTTTCCTCGATCGGCCTCGGAACGATGGGCATGACCATGGCCTACGGCCCGAGCAACGACGATGAGGGCATCGCAACGATCCGCCAAGCCTACGAGCAGGGAATCACGTTCTTCGATACGGCCGAGCTGTACGGGTGGGGAACTGGTTCGAACGAGGTCCTGGTCGGCAAGGCCGTGGCGCCGTTTCGCGACAAGGTGGTGGTCGCGACCAAGTTCGGATTCGACCTCGCGGATGGCCAGATCCGGGGCGTCAACAGTCGCCCGGACAACATCCGCAGGGTCGCCGACAACAGCCTGCGCTACCTGAACACGGACGTGCTCGATGTGTTCTATCAGCATCGAGTCGATCCGAATGTGCCGATCGAGGACGTCGCCGGTACCGTCAAGGATCTGATTGCCGCGGGAAAGGTGCGCTATTTCGGTCTGAGCGAAGCGGGGCCGGCGACGATTCGCGCGGCCCATGCCGTGCAGCCCGTCTCGGTCCTGCAGACCGAGTATTCGATTTTCGAGCGGTCCGTCGAGGAGAAGGTGCTGCCCGTCGTGCGCGAGCTGGGCATCGGGTTCGTAGCCTATTCGCCGCTCGGTCGCGGGTTTCTCACCGGGGACGTGAAGCCGGCGGACCAGTACCACGAGACAGACATGCGGCGTTTCGACCCCCGATGGCAAGGCGAGAACTACCAGGCCAACGTTCGCGGCCTCGAGCAGCTTCGCGCGCTGGCGGCGGAAAAGAAGGTGACCGTCCCGCAACTCGCGCTGGCGTGGTTGCTCGCACAAGGCAACGACGTCGTACCGATTCCGGGAACGCGCAGTGTGCGACGCGTCGAGGAGAACAGCGGAGCCGCGAGCGTTTCATTGTCGGAGTCCGATCTCGAGCGGATCCGCGCGGCGTTTCCGAACGGCTCCCACGGAGCGCGATACGCCGGAGCCCTCCCGGTCTGGGAGTGACAAGCGGTCCGTCCGCCAGGTCCGGCGAAACGGATGCCGCTCCGTTCGGTCCCAGTTTCGAACGAAACCGAGGATCCGCGCCGCATGGCACTTTGTACGTACCACGACAACAAAAGGAGGGATCATGCCCACAATCGACAGTGCCATCACGCTTGTCTTCAGCTACCGCGTCACGGACGAAGAGCGCTTCCAGGACTACCTGGAGAAGGTGTTCCCGTGACTGAGGCCGACGAACCCTACATGCTCGAGTACGAGATCTACAAGAACGCCGACGGGATCTACGTGCAGCATGAGGTTTACGCCGACGGTGCCGCCCTCTCCAAGCACTTCAACCTCACCGCCGAAGGTCAGGCCGACTTCGCGGCAGCAACGGATTTGATCAACCTCGTCGCGCTTGGGGATCCACCGGCCGACTGGTTTGATACGCACCAGATTCCCCGCAGCGCTGCACATTCCAAGTTCAGGTCCGTCGCGCGCTAAGTTCCAGCGGAGTGCCCTTCGCGTTGGTGGCATGCGCACGTAGCTCACGCCAGCCGGGTGAGGCGGTCCAGCTTGACCACCAGCAGGTTGCTGCGCCACGCCGACGCGCGCCTCACCGCGAACGTCTACACGCGCGTCGACCTGGCCGATCTGCGCGCAGGAAGTCGCGCGGCTGCCGCCGCTTGCCCCACTGTGTCCCCGCGGCCCGAATCCGCCAAAAACGAAGGCCGCGAGCCGGCGGGAAATGTCCCGGAACTCGCGGCCCTCAGATGGTCGGGGAGACAGGATTCGAACCTGCGACCCCCTGGTCCCGAACTGCTTTCGGGGAGTTGGGATAGCGTGGCACCGCATGGCGCCAGCTCGCATCCTCTCGACATTACGTCGGATTCCGATCCGGCCCGTCCACTGAATGGAAGGCCTGACAAGCCGTGCGATGCAGGATTTGTCCCCACTGTGTCCCCGCGCTTTCGGCGAAAACTCATCTTGCCAGAACGACTTTTGAGCATTCGCGAGGCTGCGGAGCGGCTCAACATCTCCCGCGCTTCACTCTACAAGCTGTGTGCCCAAAACCAGGTGGCCCATGTCCGGGTCGGCAACGCGATCCGCTTCGCCCCCGAAGACCTGTTCGCCTCCGTCCATGCGAAGCGCGGACGCCGGTAGCAATCTAGGGTACAGGGGGCCGCTGGTGGCGCCCCAGCTGAGGGCCGCGACAAGCCGCTCCCGAAAGGAGAAGGGACCTCATGGACAAGGATACGAAGCAGAATGACCGCTCCGGGAGGGAAGCAGGGCCGAACGAGGCCAAAACCTCTGCGCCATGGGACGCGAGCTTCATTGCCTTTTGGCGCGATTGCCGCGATGGGCGACAGCGAAGCAGCCAACGTCTGGCGAAGTTCGCTTATCGAGCAAGCGGTCGCGGAGAAGGGCTATTCGCACGACCGAGGGGAGCAGTTGGTCGACGACCTGGCGAATCGTGAGCCGCCCGACGATTAGTACACTGGTGAGAATCTTGGGTCTTTGGGGGCAGGGATTCCGGGTCGCCGCGCTGGGGAAGCTTAGCCCGTCGCCAAGGTCGCGTACTGCTGCAGGAGCGTTCCTGGGATCGGCACTTCGAGCTCCCACGTGATGCTCATCGGGCGGCTTCCGGTGTGGCTGCGGTAGCGGACCGGCCCAAGGTATGTGAACGCGTCTTCAGTGGTCGGCCGAACGCAGAGCAGAAAACGCCAGTCGTTGTCCTGCTGCTGGATGTAGCGGCGCCCCGCCTCGGACTCTGGGCTGGTCCCACTCTGTGACTGCCAATGGAAGAGCCGCTCGCTGATCGCGTAGTCCTCGTATCTCGTCGTTGGCGAGAATCGGCGGTGCGACTTGTCGAGCGTCACGAACATGATTTCCGTTTTTACGTCGGCCAGGCGGACCATGCCCTCACGCGCCTCCGGTTTCTGCGACTCGTTCCAGCGGCCGACGGCCGTTAGGATTTCTCGCCGGCTGTAGCGGCGATGAAGTGCAAGAGGCCAGGCCGCATCGGGCAGGGGGTGCACGCTGGCGAGCCCCACTCGATCGAGAAGCAGGTCTGACAGCTCGACCAGCTCCGCGCAGAGGTGAGGCTGGTCGGCGAGGCGACGCAAGACGGTGTCGGGTCCGAACCGATCGCCTGTCGCAGGGAAGAGCTGGTAGCCGAGCATCAGCAGGCGGCGGCGGTCCAGCCCCGTCGTCGGGAGCGCGTCGAGCGCAGTCGCGGCAATGTCCCTTGCCACTGGCGCGGCATCGGCCCTGGGAAGCAATGACTGCGCGGTGCGAATGTAAAGGGCGAGTCGCTCAGGGTCGTCCACGTGAACGAGCAGCCGGAGTTTGCCGCCCAAGTCCTCTTCGCCCGGAAGTGGCGGACCTGCGAGCACCCCTGCGGCACGCCTGACCGCGGTCCAACCGCCAGCATCGTAGACGTCGTCGAGCTCGCGGCCTGACTCCTCGAGGAAGTCTCGCAGGCTCATCATGTTCCCGCGCGCTGACGCCAGCGTGCGCAGTTCGTTCGCAAGACGACTGCGACCACCGCGCAGGGCTGCCTTGACGTTCTCGAGCACGAGCTCTCGGGCGACACGGTCCAGGTCGAGGTGACAGCCGCTCGGCAAGGTGGGGAATCCGCGCTCGACTGCCTCGCGCAACGAGCCCCGGGGCAGGCCGGTCAGTGCAGAAAGCAGCTTGTCGAAGCGAAATTCACTGCGGTGCTGGCCAATGAAGTCGAGCACCAGGCACGTCTGCTTGCCCTCGTGAAGCCGTAGCCCGCGGCCCAGCTGCTGAAGGAAGAGCGTCGGGCTCGAAGTGGGACGAAGGAAGAGCATCGTGTCGACGAAAGGAAGATCGACGCCCTCGTTGTAAAGGTCGCAGGTGAAGAGCACGTTCACTTCGCGAGACTCGAGCGCCCGAGGAGCCTTCAACCGATCGTCCTCAGCGCTCTGGCCATGCACGGCGAGCGCAGAGATGCCCAGCTCGCGGAACTTGCGCGCCATGAAGTCGGCGTGGGCGACGCTCACGCAGAAGCCGAGCGCCCGCATGTGACTCAGACCATCGCTTCCAACCCGGCGGCGAAGCTGATCTGCGACCATCTCCGCGCGCCGATCATTGCCGGTGTAGAGGCGATCGAGATCTTCGATGGCATATGTGCCGCGATTCCAGCGCGCATCTCGAAGGTCGATACCGTCGTGCAGGCCGTAATACTCGAAGGGCGCGAGCAGCTGCCGTTCGAGCGCGTGCCAAAGGCGTAGCTCGGCCGCGATGTGGCCATCGAAGTCGGGCAACAGCGAGCGGCCATCGCTGCGCTCAGGCGTCGCGGTAAGGCCGAGGAGCAGGCGCGGACGGATGTGCTCGATGAATGCTTGGTAAGAGGGCGCGGGAACGTGGTGGCACTCGTCGACGACCACGTATTCCCAATGGTCTGCGCCGAAGCGCTCGAGCAGGCCCCGTGAGTTGAAGCTCTGCACGGTCGTGAAGAGATGGTCGAACCCGGCCGGGTCACGCCCGCCCGCGAGCAGCTCGCCGAAGGACTCATCGCGCAAGACATGCCGGAAGGTATCGCGGGCCTGGCGCAGGAGTTCTTCGCGGTGTGCGAGGAAGAGGAGTCGAGGTCGCAGCGGCGACTGACTGACCTGCCTCTGGTAATCGAACGCCGCGATGACCGTCTTGCCCGTTCCGGTGGCAGCCACGACCAGGTTGCGCCGCCGGCCATGCAACGTCCGCTCGGCCTCGATGCGTTCGAGGATTTCGAGCTGAAAGGGATAGGGGCGGATCGTGAAGAAGAAGTGCGCCCGCACCTCACGACCCGGGCCGCCGCGCTCCTGCCGCAGCGCGGATCGCAGACGCGTACGCTGAGCCTCATCGCTCGGGTTGTAGCGCTCGAACTCGCCCTCTTCCCAAAGCGATTCGAACGCGCCGCGGAACTTGTCGAGCACGTGCGGCATGTCCGCCTGCGACACCTTCACCATCCACTCGTGCCCGCTGAAAAGCGCCGCCTGCGAAAGGTTGGCCGAGCCGACGTAGCCCGTGTCGAGTTCGTTCGGGCGCCCGAAAAGCCACGCCTTGGCATGCAGTCGCGTACGCCGGGCATCGAATGAGATGCGAACCTCTACGCCGGGCAGGCCAGCGATGGCATCGACGGCGTCGGCCTCAGTGGCACCCGTGTAGGTCGTGGTCAAGAGCCGCAGCCGCCGTCCAGATTGCGCGTGCGCGTCGAGCGCGGTCTGCAGACACCGAAAGCCCGAGAGCGTCACGAAGCTGACGAGCGCGTCGATAGAGTGCGCGGTGGCAATCTCGCACGACAGCTCGTGGCCTAGCGCAGGTTCCCCGTGCGCGCGCGTCAGGAGGGTCGTGACGGCGAAGGGGAGTTGGGTGCGTGCGGGGGGCGTGCCGTCGTGGAAGGAGAAGAGCAGCTCGCCGGGCGGCTCGACGTCCTGTTCTGCAGGCACAGCGACTGGCGCATCGTCGCGCAGCCGCTGCAACAGCGTGTTGCAGAGCGCGATTTGCCGCTCCATGGCACGCTCGCCACGAATCGTTCTGAGCGCGCGGAAGAGCTCGCCTGCGACGTGTCTGCTCAGTCGGAGCGGGGCTTCGGCATCTTCCAGGCTCGTCCGCTCGACCTCTTCCGGCACGCGCTGGCGTGCCAGCTCGGCGAGACCGCGGGTGACGAGGTGCTCGTAGAGGCTGGCCGGCATCGCGGGTCTCCGTCAGCCGAGAAAGACGTTCTCGTTGTGCCAGCGCAAGAGGTCCGGCGCGGGCTGGCTTTCGGGCTGTTTGGGCAGACGGAGGTCGCGCCCGTGAAGTGCGTAGTAGTCGTGACCGTTCTCGAACTCCTCGCGGATGCGCCCGCTCACTTCGAGATGAGCCTCCGGCGTGACCGTGACGTAGCCGCGGTCGAATAGCGTATGCAGGTCGCTGCGCAGAAGCAGGCCGTTCCGGATGCTGTGGCGACCACCGGCGGCGTACGGCTGAATGTGTGCGGCCTCCAGCACCGGCAGTGTGCGCTCGCCGGTCACGGCGCAGCGACGCTGGTACATGTCGGTAACAAGCACGCGGAAGGTGCCTTGTCCCAAGCGAGGTGCGACGACCTGCGGAGGGCCGTAGCGCTGCGCCGCAACTTCAGCCACCATTGGCGCACGGGTGCTCGCGACCGCATCCTGTAGCGTTCGCCAGAGCGTGGCGCCGGGCTCACGCTCCAGGTCGTAGGTCTTTCCCTGCACGATGTTGCGCGCGAAATCCTCGGGCACCGCGACCCACTGTTCCCGCGGAAGGAAGAACGGCTCCTCGAGGAGGATGCAGCCGACGGAGTAGTCGTTGCTGCGGTCGCCGGCGTGCCGGCGGTACTTGTCGACGCGCTCGCGCATCTCCTGCAGCGTGCGTGCGCCGTTCGCGATGCCGAACGCGTCCCAGGCGAGGCTGATGGGCAAGATGGTCGCGTGCGCGAATACTCCGCCGCCAACGATGAAGTTCAGCGGGCTGTGCAACTTGAAGAGGAACAACTCGCCCGGCTCGAGCACGCGGAAAACGCGGTTCCCGCCAGGCTGCCAGAAGTTCAATTCGTCGAGGTGCGCTTGCGCAGCGAGCAACTCGTACCAGTCACCGTCGGTGACCCCGACGAATGCCCTCACGCGGGACCCCTCGTGAGCTGATCCTGGAGGTCCTGAGGCGCCACATTGAAGGCCTGTGCTCGCGTCATGGAGCCCTCACGCTTGAGAAGCAGGTCTCCTCTGCCGAGCAAGCTCTCCGCGCCCGCCTCGTCGAGCACGGTGACGGAGTCGTGCGAGCTGGGCAGCTTGAACGCGATGCGAACGGGCAGGTTCGCCTTGAGTGCACCAGGTACCGCGTCCACGCTGGGCCGCTGCGTCGCGATGACCAGGTGAATCCCGACGGCGCGCGCACGTTGGAGAAGCCGCTGCACGGAGCCGATGAACTGCGTCTTCAGCTCGCGATCCGTGAACGACGCCAGCAAGTCGGCAAACTCATCGATCACGACCACCAGCGCGGGCATGGACCCTGGAGGTAGATCGGTCCGCTGCGGGACGCCGGCGTCGATCAGCTTCTGCGTTCGGGCAGGCATTTCGACGTCCACCAACGACTGGAGCAGGGCCACTGCGTCAGATGGATCGGAGACGACAGGCCGCCAGAGCGGCGGCGCCCGGAATGCTGTGAAGTCGACCATCTTCGGATCGATGATGACGATCCTGCACTCCTCGCGCGGCAAGCGCAGCAACGCGAGGACGAGTCCCTTGAGAAACACCGACTTTCCCGAGTTGGTCGTACCGGCGACTAAGAGATGCGGCGCCGTGGCCAGGTCCAGCTTGAGCAGCTCGCGGTTCAACGAGAGACCTACCGGCACCTCGAGCCCGCGCAGGTCGCCGAGCGGGGCCGTCCGCCATGGCAGCATTTCGCGTTCGCGCCGCGGAGCATCGAGAGCAACGTGATTGCCGTCGTTGCACACGAGCGGCGGCACGGGCCAGCCCATGTCGCGCTGGACATCGCGGGCACTCTTCTCGACGCGCGCGATCGCCTCGCCTCCGCGCAGCGCCAGCTTGAAGCGCACGACGTTCGGTCCGACGACGGCCAGTGCCGGATCGATGCGATCCAGTCGCACCCGATGGGCGCGGAGCGACTTCTCCAGCTTGAGAGCCTCCTCGGCGACTTCGCCCGCAGCCGGAGGTGGGGAGGTCTCGGTTTCTTCATCGCGCAGCGTGCGGCCCCAGCGTGTCCAACAAGGTTTCTGGACCGGGCAGGTACGACAGGTCTGAAGATCTGGCGCGGGAGGGGGTGTCTTTTTGCCCTCGGCCATCGCGGCGAGATCTCTCGCGTGGTCCGCGAGGCTGCGCTCGCCACCCTGGTCCAGCGGCGCTACGACCTTGACCTCGACCTTCTCGCCGGAGAGGTAGGCGAGCGCGGGCGAGAAACGTTCACCTGCGCGCTTCAGAGCGAGCGCGTAGAGTCGCACTTGCTCCTCGGCGGCGACGTCGACGAGACCCGTCTTGAGATCGAAGACATAAGCTTGTTTGCGCTCCAGGTCGCGGCAGAGAAAGTCGAGCGCGCCGCGCACTTCTACGCCGTCGAGATCGAGTTCGACGCGCCGCTCACTGGCCTCGAAGGCGCGCGCGAACGCCTCCGCGCCGGTGAGGCCGGAGCGGCGCGCGCGCAAGAGCAGCTCGCCCAGGAGGGACGCCAGGTCGAACACGATTCGCCCAAGTCGCACCAAGTCCCGCGCGGCCACGGCGGGTGCGACCCCGGACGCTCGGTCGAAAAACTCGCGATAGAGTCCTTCTACGACGGCGGTCATGAGCATTGACTCGTCGAGAGGGTTTCTGGCGAGTGCCTCTTCGACCATCGGGTGCGCCGCGCCCCGCGTGACGAATCCCGCCAGGACAGCGTGCGCCGTCTGGCCGATTCCGCCGTCTCCTTCGACAATGCGGTATCCCTCCCGCGCGAAGAGCATCTGCCGCGGACAGCGAGCGGCGATGGCCAGCTCGGTCACCGAGAAATGCGCGCCGCTCGATGGCTGCCTGACCCCGTCAGGCGTTTGGCCGCTCACCGCGGCCTCCGCAGCACCGCGCGGTCCCCGTCCTTTCCTCGAAGCGCAATGGCCTTCCCGATGCGCTCCAGCTCGTCGCTGGCGCGCGCGATCTCATCAGCCGCGACGCCATGGGCCTTCGCGAGTTGTGCCTCGCTCGCGACGAACGGCGGCCGGTTCAGTGCCGCGAGCACCGTTGCCTCAGCATCTGTGGGCTGCTGTGCCTGCTCGCTTGCGAACGCGGCGTCGAGGAATCGGCGGACGACATCCAGCTTGGGAGCGATCTCTTCGAGTACGACAGCCGCCGCGACTTCGGGCGGCACGTCGATGTCGCGCGCCGCAGCCTGGTTGAGGAGCCGTTCGATGGCCGCGAACGATGCCGCATCCTCGGACGCCAGACGCACCGTTGCTGCGCGCGGACCGAGTTCGGCGAGGTCCTGCCTCGCCTTGGGTGGGAGCGCGAGCTTCTCGTCGCGCAGGAGCAGTACGCGGTCGGCTTTCTTCAAAGCATCCTTGAACCGCTTGATGGTCGAGGCTGCGGACTTCCCGTTTTGCGAGTTGGATGCCTCGGCATAGACGGTTAGCTCCTTGCCCTCGCGCGCGAGCTTGGCCTCTACCCCTGCGATTCGGCTCTTCCCCACTGCGGAACGGCCAGCGCGGACCACCTGCGTTCCCGCAAGTGGAGACCCGGCCGCGTGGCCGAGAATCGTCGCCATTGCTCCCTGCGCCACAGAGGCCAGTTCGTCCGGAGAACGGTCTTTCTCGTGCGCCACTTCCTCCTGGATGCGTGTGTACGCATCGCGTGCGACCTGCCGAGGTTCCTTTGCCTTCACCTCGATCCGCTGCGGAGGTGACGAGGTCAGCCCCAGGTTTGCAAACCACGACAGGACGCGCCGAGGGCCGCGCAACCCGTTGTCAGCGATTGCCCGACGCACGAATCCTTCCGGAAACGGGAAAGTCGCGTGCGGGGGAGTCTGGCCAAGCCCCTTCCACATCCCGTCCAGGCGCTTCGCGACGAGTTTCTCGCCTAATTCTGGGGACATAGGCGCAAGGTGAAGTGCCGGCCCCTGCGCGAGGCGGTCCTGCACTTGCCGGCGCGCAGCTCTCTGAAAGCCCTGCCACACGTCTGCTTGGCAGAAGAGCACCACCAGCGCCCGTCCGCCGCCCGAGTAGAGCTGATCGGCCAAGGCCTGCAGGAATAGCGACACCGCATCTTCGCCCAGCCGAGCAATGCCCTCGAGCTGATCGAAGCCGAGGGCGATCGGCACGTCGGAGAGGTGGAGCAGTGTCGAGAGTGCGAGATACGCGCGATCCTCGCCGTCGAGCGGCTCGCGCACGCCGAGCTTGGCGAGGTCGTCTTCTGCCAGCGAGTGTCCGCCCAGCCATCGCAGCACGAGGTGCGAAAGGTCCTCGCGCGGGAAGCGGCAGAGCACGGTCCAGACGTCCGCGTCGACGTGCTCGGGCGAGGGAAGCTTGTGAAGGCCCCGAAGCAGGGCAGGTTCCACGCGCGACCAGTGCGCGCGCAGCCAGGCAGCGACCAATCCTGGATGCCCCTCTGGTTCGGGGAGGAGGCGGTTCACTTCGGCGAGTTCTCCGCTGCCGGCGACGGAGCGCACGGCACGAGTCAGAATCCGCCAGAGGATGAATTCGATGGGTGCAGAAGGCCCCTCCGGCGGTTCTTTCGCCAGCGGGCGCGAAAGCCCGGCGACGAGCGCTCGGAGCATGTGAGTGAATGGCGCGTCGGGGTCGCGGACTGGCTCGATGGGAACCATCGCGCGCTCGGCCCCCGGCTTGAGCCAGGACTCCTCTGCTTCGGCGCGCAGCGTGGCTAATAGGTGTGTTTTCCCGTCACCGGGCTCGCCCGTGACGACTTGCAGCCTGAGTTCGCCTGTCCGGCGCACGTCCTCGACGAGTCCGCGCAGCCTCTGGCGAACGCCGGCGTGTATTTCGGGCACGTCGCTGAGCGGCTGCTCGAACCCGTTGCGCAGCACCGAGTCGAGGAACGGGTTCGATTGCGCGAGCGCGAGCTTCTCCAACTCCGCATGCGTCATGGGCCACCATTCACTTGCCGAGTGCGTAATAGACGAGCCCGCGTCCAGGTACCTGGATGCCTTCTGGAGCGTCAGCGCGGCGCGGGTCGTCCGCGATTTTGAGATCCACGCGGAAGTCGCGCTCCATCGCGAGCAACGCTTCGTCGAACTGCGCGCGCGTCGCCCCGGTTTGCTGCAGGACAAGCTGGCGGACTTCCGGGATGGGCACGAGCCCGCCGTGACGTCCTTGCTGGTCGGCTTGTCGGATCGCTGCTGGGATCGCGGCCTCGATCTGCTTGCCGTTTGCGCCGGGCTTGCTCTGCGCATGCGGCGCGAACAGCTGCGCAATCTGGTCGAGCCTCTGGTTGAGCCGCACCTCGAGCGCCTGGAGGTCCTCCAACGTAGCAGCGCGCGGCCGCTCCCGACGAGGTGGAGCGGGCGGCTTCAGGGCGCTCGCGACAGCCGCCGTGACCTGATATGCGCGTTGCTTGCCCTTCGCGTGGCTTTCCAGAAGACCGCGCCCGACCAGCCTGACCAGGGCGGCCTCTAAGTCACTGGCGTTCTGAGAGAGGATGCTGCCCGAAATGAGCTTCGCCGCAGCCGCGACCGTGACGGTCTTGCGCGGAGTACTCTTCGCGGTCAGCAATGCCTCAAGCAGCCGGCGTTCATCCCCCTCCGGCAACGTGACCTGCTCCATGGACCCTCCCAGGGTACCCACTCTAGATCAGGCCGGCCGAAGCAGGGACTCGCATCGGGCTTGTCCTTGGCCACCTGGGCTTGGTAGCTGGCCACTGTGGAGCTGCATGGACAACCCTGGGGGCGAGCCGCACGAGGCCCGCGTCCACGTGGACGCGGGTGCCACGCAGGGTGCCTTCGCGGGTGCCACACAGGGTGCCTCCGAGGGTGCCCGTCAAACAAGGCACCCGGCGTGGCACCCTGGAGGGCACCCTGCGAGGCAGGCAAAGCTTCGCAAGTGCGCGAAGCGACTGGCCCCGACCGCCCCCTCCTCCGGCTGACTGCAAGGGTGATTGCACACCTGGCCTGAGGCCCGACCCCACTCCCCCAACCACCTGGGTAGTGGGGTCGGATCTCAGGCTTGTAGTCAGGAGGAAGAAGTAGAGGAGGAAGAGGCGGTCGGGGTTGGGAGTTGGTGGAGGGGAGTTGGTGGAGGGGAGGTTGGTGGAGGGGAGTTGGTGGAAGGGAGGTTGGTGGAGGGGAGTTGGTGGAAGGG
>JANXPQ010000014.1 GCA_025357235.1 Betaproteobacteria bacterium | reverse complement strand
TGAACGTGTCCATGCCCGAACCGCTACCCAGATCGAGGGCGGTTTCGCCTTCCTTGAGATCGGCAAGATGGAAATAGTAGCCGACACCGGCGAACGACTCGATCGCCTCTTTCGGGATGAGATCGAGATCGGCTGGCGCGTAGCCGAGTCGCTCAGCCATGGCTCGGCCCATCTCGAAGTGGAACTCGCCATGCGGATTTTCCGCGACGCTTCGGTACATTGACTTGACCTTGGACTCGAGTTCCTTCGGGTCGAAAGTGATGAAGGTAGCCATAATTTTCCTCCTGGAAAGAATTAGTTTTGACTGGTCAGCGCCGCACACCGATGGTGAGCAGATATTCGCGCGGCACACAGATGCCGAGCTCCGTAGGGAAACCGTCGTGGAAAGCGATGAAGTCGCGGCGCAGGTCGGCGCGACGAGTTTCGTCGAGATTGCCTGCGAGAGTCTTGGTCGGTCCGTAGCTCATCGAGAATGTGTTCCACGCCGCCTCGCCGCTCGGCTCGCGGTAAAACGAGGTTCCCCTTTCGAAGCGCAGGTCGAAGGCGCCCCCGAGCAGCTCGCGAACGCGCTCCTCCTTGCCCCATTCGAACGGCGAGGGCGGTGCCGGATTGGGCGGCGGTGGCATATAGGGCTTCATCACCAGAAACATCTTGAAGAGGTTACTGTCGGGGAGCCACGTGGTGAGCGCCACGCGTCCGCCCTTGCGGGTCACGCGCGCGACTTCGGCGGCAGCCGCTTCAGGCCGGCTCGCGAACATCACACCGCACGTCGAGATGACGGCGTTGAATTCTGCGTCTGCGAAGGGCAGTTTTTCAGCATCACCGACGCGATACTCGATATTGAGCCCTTCGGCCTTGGCGCGCTCGCGCGCGGCGGCGACTAGATCGGCCGCGATGTCGGCGCCAATCACCGTGGCCCCCCGATTGGCGACGGCACGCGAGGTCCAGCCCGTTCCTGTGGCGAGATCGAGGATCCGCTCGCCAGGCCGCGGATCGAGCCGCAGCACGCAATGCTCGATCGAATCGGCAATACCCCGGCTGACCTGATCGTACTTGGCGCCACCGGAACTCCATACGGCGGCGGCTCTTTCATTGTGTGGCTGGACACCAGTTGTCGTGCTCATAGCGATAACCTCCCTTCTAGTTGGGCCCAAGGACGCGGCCAGTGGTGACGGATAGGTGATACGCGAGCCTGAGGATTGGGGGTTCGGTCGAGCGAGTCAACCGTCCGCCCCTCCCCACACGATGCAGTTATGGCACCGAAAAGTGTGCCCCGAAGCAACAGCAATCTTGTTGTCGTGAATGACTGGCGGAAGGCCGACATGACCGCATTGGCATATTTATTGAATCTGGATTATATTCCAACAATCGTTAGATTGTTAAATCGTATGCGCCAACTCAAGAATCTTCTGTATGAACAGGTTAGCCGGATCGGCAAAGCACTGGCTAGCCCCAAGCGCCTGGAACTCATCGAATTGCTGTGTCAAAGCGAGAAGACAGTGGAAATGCTTTCGCAGCAGGCTGACATCAGCGTCAAGCTCGCCAGTGCGCATTTGAAGGAATTGCGTATGTCCAGGCTGGTAGACACACGCAAAGAGGGTAAGTACGTGTTCTATCGGCTGGCTGAACAGGGGGTCGCCGACCTCTGGGTGAACCTGCGGGGGCTGGCCGAAGAGCGCCTCGTCGATTTACAGATGGGACTGAGCTCCATGGTCACACACGGCAATGATCTCCGCGGCGTGGATCGGAAATCGATTCTCAAGCAGGCGCGCAGCGGTGAGGTCGTCGTCATCGATGTACGTCCCGGGGACGAATTCGCGGCCGGACACCTTCCCTACGCGCGGTCATTGCCGCTCACCGAACTCAAAAAGCGGCTGGACGAATTGCCGAAGAACAAACCAGTGGTGGCTTACTGCCGCGGCCCGTTCTGCATGATGGCCAAGGATGCGGTAGCGCTTCTGCGAAAGCGTGGGTATCAAGCATTCAAGCTGGACGACGGGGTAGCCGAATGGCGGGCCCGCGGGTTGCCCATCGAGCAGTAGCATTCTCGAGGAGGACATCATGATAGCGGTGTTCATTTTCAATTACCCGCCCTACGGTTAGGAGAAAGAAATGTTCTTCAAGCAACTCGCCACAAAAGAATCTTCCCTTTCCTACTTCTTCGGTTGCGGGACACTCGGCAAGGCTGTCGCCGTCGACGTGGTGGCCGGGGATGAGGACTGGTTTATCGAGCAGGCGAGCAAAGCCAAATCCGAAATCACCCATGTTTTCGACACCCATATCCATGCCGACCACTACTCGGGCGGCCGCAAACTAGCGGCTATGACGGGTGCGGCCTACTGCCTGCACGAGAGCAATAAGGGTTTCGTGAAATTCCCGTTTACGCCGTTGCATGATGGCCAGACCATCGAGGTCGGCAATACGATACTCAAGGTCATGCACACCCCGGGTCATACGACGGACGGCATGTCGCTCGTAGTCACCGACAAGCGCCGCGGTGGTGAGGCGTGGTTTGTCCTGACCGGGGATACGCTGTTCGTTGGCGCGGTCGGCAGACCGGACCTCGCGGGGCGGGAGCGTGAAATGGCCGGCATTCTCTTCGATACGTTGCGTAATCGGATACTGACTCTGCCCGACACGCTGGAGATCTTTCCCGGCCATCAGGCGGGGAGCGTTTGTGGCGCCGGTCTCTCCGGCAAGCCGTCCTCGACTCTGGGCTTCGAGAGGCGCTGGAATCCGGCCTTGGCCATCAACGACCGGGAAAAATTCATCGAGTACGTGGTGCGCGAGATTCCGGTTCGTCCCGCCAACATGGACCAGATTGTCGCCGCAAATCTGGCGGGCTGACGATCACCCGACGAATTCGCCATGCCATATGTCGGCGAGCGCCTTCACGGCATTCGCCATAACCTCGACCAGTTCGCCCATCAGTTGCTGCAAGTGCTGCTGGTGGGTTTGACCATCGGCATGATGCGCACAGTCGTGCCGGCACTCGCGGAGAGCGAGTTCGGTGTACCCCGCAACTCCTTCCTGTTGCTCAGCGCTTTTGTGGTCGCGTTCGGTTTCGTGAAAGGCGTGATGAATTTCGTTGCCGGCCGGCTCTCCGAGCGCATCGGGCGCAAGCGGGTGCTGCTGCTGGGCTGGCTCGCGGCGTTACCGATTCCGCCGATGCTGCTGTGGGGGCCCAGCTGGAATTGGATCGTCGCAGCGACGGTTCTACTCGGTGTCAATCAGGGGCTCACCTGGTCGATGACCCAGACTGCGAAGCTCGATATCACCCGGCCTGAACAGCGCGGACTCACCATCGGTCTCAACGAATTCTCCGGTTACGTCGGAGTTGCAGGCGCGGGGATCATTACCGGTTATCTCGCCACTGAATTCGGCGCCCGCAATGGTGTTGCCGCCTTCGGGTTGACCGTCATTGTGCTCGCCACCGTGCTCACGGTCGTGTGGGTGAAGGACACGCGACCCTGGGCGAGCGCCGAGGCAGCAAGACATTTGACGAACCCGCCTAAATACCCGCCACGGTATCCAAAAAATATCTCGAACGAGCCGTCGACCTGGGAGGTCTTTACCCTTGTGTCCTGGCGTGACA
>JANXPQ010000582.1 GCA_025357235.1 Betaproteobacteria bacterium | reverse complement strand
CCGGGGCTGAGAACACCTTGAAGTCCACCGTCGTCATGACGTCGGTGAGTTCCGTCAATTGCAGCGGCACACGCAGGTCCGGCTTGTCCGATCCATACTTGAGCATCGCTTCGGCGAATGTGATGCGCGGAAACGGATCCGGCAGTTCGATCTGCAGCACCTCTTTGAACAGGCCGCGGATCATCGATTCCATCAACGCTGTGATCTCCGCCACGCCGAGAAACGAGGTCTCGATATCGATCTGCGTGAATTCCGGCTGGCGATCGGCGCGCAGATCCTCATCGCGGAAACATTTGGTGATCTGGTAATAGCGGTCGAAGCCCGCCACCATCAGCAGCTGCTTGAACAACTGCGGCGACTGCGGCAGCGCGAAGAACTCGCCCGAATGCACCCGGCTGGGCACGAGGTAGTCGCGTGCACCCTCGGGCGTGGACTTGGTGAGCATCGGCGTTTCGATGTCGATGAATCCCTGCGCATCGAGAAAACGCCGCACCGCCATCGCCACCTTGTAGCGCAATCGCAGGTTTTTCTGCATCTGTGGCCGGCGCAGGTCGAGATAGCGGTATTCCAGCCGCACCATCTCGGAGAGATTCTCGTCGTCCATCTGGAACGGCGGCGTTGCCGAGGTATTCAGGATTTCAATCGAGCGGGCCAGCACTTCGATCTGGCCTGAAACCAGGTTCGGGTTGACCGTGCCTGCGGGCCTGCCGCGCACCAGGCCGGTGACTTTCACGACGAATTCGCTGCGGATTTTTTCCGCGGTGGCGAATGTGGATGCGTTATCGGGATCGCACACCACCTGAACCAGGCCTTCGCGATCGCGCAAGTCGATGAAAATCACGCCGCCATGATCGCGGCGGCGATGCACCCATCCGTAGAGAGTGACGGTCTGGCCGAGGTGACTGGAAGAAACGAGACCGCTGTATTCGGTGCGCATAGACTGGAAGATCGGAATGACGTTTATTGTTGGAAAAAAAGTGATTCGTGGCGCGGCCCGCTCTACGACCGGTGAGTGTCGGCGGGCCGGTTATCCGGAGGGACCACGCCCATCGAGATGATGTACTTCAGTGCCTCATCCACGTTCATGTCAAGCTCGATAACCTCGGACTTAGGCATCATCAGGAAAAACCCTGATGTCGGATTCGGCGTGGTCGGGATGTAGACGCTGACATATTCGCCGGTCAGGTGATTGGCGACATCGCCGCCCGGCTGTCCTGTCAGAAAAGCGATGGTCCACGATCCCTGCCTGGGATATTGCACCAGCAGCGCCTTGCGAAAGGCCTGGCCCGAGGAGGAAAACAACGTGTCGGAGACCTGCTTGACGCTGGAATAAAGCGACTTGACGACCGGAATGTGGCTGAGCAGCGACTCCCAGATTTTCACCAGCCGCTGGCCGATGATATTGGCGCCGAGCATTCCAGTGACGAGAACCACGACCAGCGTCAGCAATGCACCCAGTCCGGGAATATTGAAGCCCAGCCAGGCACGCGGCTGCCAGTTGTCGGGCAACAGCAGCAGCGACTGATCCAGCATGCCGACCAGGAAACTCAGCACCCAGACGGTGATGACCAGCGGAACCCAGATCAGCAATCCCGTGATGAGATATTTTTTCAATTGGAGCCCTGAAACTTCCCGTCCTGATACGGGATGGCACGCCGCCCGGTCGGTTCTTCACGACATAGCTCGAAGCGACACCCTTGTTCCGTATATTCCACGAAACGCATTACTGGCCGGCAGGACTTGCTCCCGCGCTGCTGGCGGGCTTGTCGGATTTCACTTCTTCCTTGGGCTTGCTGTCTTCCCTGGGTTTATCTCCGCCCTTGGTTTTATTGTCGCCCTCGGCCTTCTTCTCACCGCCGGCCTTGCCCTCGTCGCCGGACTTGCTCTCGGCCTTCGGACTGCCGTCGTCTTTATCCTTGCCGGACTTGGAGGATTTCGATCCGCCCTTGAAATCGGTCGCGTACCAGCCGCTGCCCTTGAGTTGAAAGCCCGCCGCACTGATGAGTTTGCTCAACGTAGACTTGCCGCAGGCTGGACATTCGGTCAACGGCGGATCGGACATTTTCTGCAGGACTTCTTTCTTGTGTCCACAGCTGGTGCACTTGTATTCGTAAATGGGCATATTATCCCTCACAAAAACAACGGAAATTATACCGCATCGCACCCCTCCCCACGCCTAACATAAGGTCGAGACAGCCCGCCTCACGGCCCGCAGCCGCGTCGGACGGACCGCTATAATCCGCTCATCGAACTCTTTTCCGATCACGCACGCATGAACGTCCCGCGCCCGCTCTGGCCTTATCCGCGCATCGTTGCCCATCGCGGTGGCGGCCTGCTCGCCCCCGAAAATACCCTGGCGGCCATCCGCCTGGCGCGCAATCTGGGCTTCACCGGCGTCGAATTCGACGTCAAATTGACCGGCGATGGCGTTCCGGTACTGATGCATGACGACACGCTGGAGCGCACGACCGACGGCTCCGGAGCCGTGGCCGATGCGAGTTATCAGGAAATCGCGAAACTCGATGCGGGCAGCTGGTTCGGCAATGAGTTCGGCGGCGAACCGGTGCCGAGTTTCGCGGCGGCATCCGCCCTGTGCCGCGAGGCCGGCGTCTGGGCCAACATCGAAATCAAGCCCAGCCCGGGACAGGAACGGGAAACCGGCGAGGCGGTGGCGCGCACGGCAAAACTGCTCTGGACCGGCTCGCACCCCCTGCCGCTGCTGTCATCATTCTCCGCGCTGGCGCTGGAAGCCGCCGCCGTCGAGTCGCCGGAATTGCCCCGAGCACTGCTGGTCGTCGAAGTGCCGCCAAACTGGCTGGCGCAACTGGACCGGCTGCAGTGCGTGGCTTTGCACGTCAGTCACCGCTACCTCGATGCGGCGCTGGTCAAGGCCGTGCATGACGCCGGCCGCGGGGTGCTGACCTATACGGTCAACGATTCGGAAACGGCGCTGGATATGCTGGAATGGGGCGTCGACGCACTGGTTACCGACCAATTGGATGCCATTACGCCTGCCTTCGCCTGAGCGCTGGCGATACGGCTGCGGCCGTCAGCCGTTGTCATCGCACAGCCATTGAGAAAGCACTCAATCGATGTTTGCGGTTTGCAATGCGAATTCCGGCGCGGTGACTTCGGCAAGCGGCTCGGCGACCCAATGAATGAGTTCCATGCGGCCATCGTGATGCTCGACGATCGCCGTGCAGCTGTCCACCCAGTCCCCGCAATTGATATAAGTCAGTCCGTCGATATCGCGAATGGTGGCACTGTGGATGTGGCCGCAGATCACGCCATCGAGCCCGCGATCCCGCACCGCATGCATTACAGAATCCTCGAAGTCATAGATGAAGCCGACCGCGCTTTTCACTTTGCGTTTGGCGTACCCCGCCAGGGACCAGTATCCGGAAATGCCCAATGTGCGTCGTGCCAGCGACAGCCAGGTGTTCAGGCGCACGAGCAGGTTGTAGGCAACGTCGCCGAGTACCGCGACCCAGCGGTGATGGCGCGTGACCTGGTCGAATTCGTCGCCATGCAGGACTGCGTAGCGCCGCCCGTCGGCCGCGACATGGACGCACTCCTGGACGAGTTCGACGTCGCCAAACGATGTGCCGACATACTCGCGCAGCACTTCGTCGTGGTTGCCCGGAACGAAGATCACGCGCGTGCCATGCCGTGCGCGCTTGAGGAATTTCTGCACGACCGTGTTCTGGTTGCGCGACCAGTGAATGCTGCGGCTCATCGCCCAGAAATCGACGATGTCTCCCACCAGGTAGAGGTGGCTGGATTCGTAGTGGCGCAGGAAGGACAGCAGGCGCTCCGCCTGGCAGGCACGCGTGCCGAGATGGATGTCCGACAGGAAAATCGAGCGTACGGTGCGTGGGCCAACGAACCGGTCCGCCCCATCGGAATGCGCCTCCTCCACCTGCCCCAGCAGGGCGGCGGCGAGTGGTCCGTCGGGTCGGAAATCAGTCGGGTTCAGTTTTGGCCTTCGCACTCATCGCGTTGGCCAAGTCTAATCAAGCATTGTTACAGTCAGATGATCACGACCCCGTACTCTGGGGTTGCGATCAGGCGGCGGTCCGCACTGCCTCAGGAGAGCGGAATGCAGCCAGCAGGTCGGCTTGCTTCGCCTTCGCGATTCCGAGGTTGCGTTCCTTGACGTGGCCGTAACCGCGGATTTCCTCGGGAATCGAAGCGATTTTCACCGCCAGTGCGTGGTTGTCGCTGCTCAATTTGCCGACGAGTTCGTCGATCGTCGCCTCGTACTCGCCGA
>JANXPQ010000407.1 GCA_025357235.1 Betaproteobacteria bacterium | reverse complement strand
ATTGATCGCTCGACGCCGCTCGACTTCGAGTTCGAAGCCGGGCGTTTCCAGGGGTTTGCCGGCGACACGGTGACCAGTGCATTGTGCGCCGCCGACGTGAGCGCGCTGGGCCGCAGCTTCAAATATCACCGCCTGCGCGGGGTGTTGTCGATGGCGAACCACGATATCAATGCGCTGTTCCAGGACGGCGGACGGCCGAATCTGCGCGGTGACGTCGCCCCGCTGTGCAAGGGCATGCGGCTTGCGGCAGTCAACACGTTTGGTGGAATAAAATACGATCGCGCCCGTATTCTAGACCGGTTGTCGGCGCTGTTTCCGGTCGGCTTTTATTACAAGGCCTTCCATTCGCCAGCGTCGCTGTTTCCGTTCTGGGAGCGGGTGTTCCGCCGCATCACGGGACTGGGTGAACTGGATTTTTCGGTGCCGCGCCTGCGCACGCCGAAGCGCTATGAATTTTGTGACGTGCTGGTTGTCGGAGGAGGCCCATCCGGCCTGTCCGCCGCCCTGGCGAGTGCGGACGCAGGCGCAAGCGTGTGCCTCGTCGACGAGAATGCCCGCATTGGCGGCAGCCTGACCTATCAGCGTGGCGGCAACGACAGGGCGTTGGAATTGCTGCACGAACTCGAAGAACGCGCCAATCAGCATTCCAATATCACCGTACGGCCAGGCGTGCTCGCTGCCGGTTATTACGCTGATCATTGGGTACCTCTCATCGAGAACCAGCGCATGACAAAAATGCGCACTCGTGCCGTGATTGTCGCGAGCGGCGTGTTCGAGCAACCGGCGGTTTTTCACAACAACGATCTTCCCGGCGTGATGCTGGCTTCCGCCGCGCAGCGCCTGATATATCGCTATGCGGTAAAGCCGGCGCAATCCGCGGTCGTGCTGACGGCCAATGACGACGGCTATGAAGCCGCGCTCGACTTGCGGGGCAACGACATTCGTGTTGATGCCGTGGTGGATCTGCGCCGTAACACTCCTCCTTCTGCTGCGGCAGCAAAGCTCGCGCAAGCCGGCGTGCGGATCTACGGCGGGTACGGAATTTATGAATTGAGAACAAAGAGCGGACGCGTCGGCGCTGCGGTGATCTGTCCGTTGCTGGCCAGCGGTGAACTCGATGCTGCCAGGCCGGAAATCATCGGCTGCGACGCTGTGGTGATGAGCGTGGGTTATGCCCCGGCTGCGGCGCTGCTCCATCAGGCCGGCGCAAAGATGGGCTTTGATGACGCGATCCAGCAATTCGTTCCGGACACGTTACCGTCCGGAATATTCGCGGCAGGTCGGGTGAATGGGGTCTACAAACTCGAGGATCGCCTGCAAGATGGCATCCGTGCCGGCAGGCAGGCGGCCAGGCATCTCGGATTCGCAACGGCGGACGCAACCGCGGTTGCGCGCACCACGGTCACCCCCAATCACCCCTATCCGATTTTCGATCATCCGCGCGCGAAGAATTTCGTCGATTTCGACGAGGACCTGCAGCTCAAGGATTTCGTCAACGCGGCGCAGGAAGGTTTCGACAATATCGAATTGCTCAAGCGCTATACCACCGTCGGCATGGGGCCGAGCCAGGGCAAGCATTCGAACATGAACGCGATCCGCATCCTGGCGAAGCTGTTGCACAAGTCGCCAGGAGAAATTGGCAGTACGACAGCGCGTCCATTCTTCCATCCGGTGCCGATGTCGCATCTGGCTGGCCGCGGATTTCATCCATACCGGCAAACACCGCTGCATTCAAGGCACGAATCGGCGGGGGCGGTATTCATGCAGGCCGGCGTCTGGCTGCGGCCCGAGTACTACGCCGCCAGCGGCGCATCGAAGGTCGAAGCCGTGCGCGAAGAAGCTTCCGCGGTGCGCAGCCGGGTCGGCATCATCGATGTCGGCACGCTCGGCAAGATGGAGGTCTCCGGCCCCGATGCGGCCGCGTTCCTGGAGCGGCTCTACACCGGGCGCTTCAGCAACATGAAAGTCGGCATGACGCGCTACGCGTTGATGCTCGATGAAGCGGGCGTGATCATCGACGACGGCGTGGTGGCGCGCCTTGGTGAAGAACGTTTCTATTTCACCACGACAACGACCGGTTCGGCCAATGTCTATCGCGAGATGACCCGGCTGAACACGCTGTGGAAAATGCGGGTCGGCATCGTCAATGCCACCGGCGGCTATGCTGCAATCAACCTCGCCGGTCCGCGTTCGCGCGATGTACTGGCGGCAGTCACGCGGCTCGAACTTTCCACGGAGGCCTTTCCCTATCTCGCCGTTCGCGAAGGCGACGTGGCCGAAATGCCGGCACGCGTAATGCGCGTGGGATTCGTCGGCGAACTGGGGTACGAGATCCACGTGCCAGCTGATGGAGCCTGCTTCCTGTGGGATGCACTGATGCAGGCTGGCCGCGCCCAAGGCATCCGGCCGTTCGGCGTCGAGGCACAGCGGCTGCTGCGGCTGGAAAAGGCACACATCATCATCGGGCAGGATACCGACGGCCTGACGACGCCGATCGAGGCTGCGATGGGCTGGGCGGTCAAGCTGGACAAGCCCTATTTCATCGGCCAGCGCAGCCTGAAAATCATGGGGCGAAAGAAGCCCAAGGCGCAACTGGTCGGCTTCATGCTTGATTCCGATGACGAGAGCGCCGCGCCGAAGGAATGCCATCTGGTGATCAGAGACGGCGAGATGGCCGGTCGCGTGACCAGCATCGCTTTCAGTCCCGCCCTGAGCCGGCATATCGGGCTGGCATTTGTCGCGCCGGACATGGCAGCGGAAGGCTCGCGCTTTTTCATTCGCGCCGACGCGGGGCGCATGGTGCAGGCGCGCGTGGTGCCGACGCCTTTCTACGATCCGTCGGGCGCCTTGCAGAAAACGGCGGCATGAGCATGAAGCGATCCAGTCCCGTGCAAGTGCAACTTGCGGCGTTGCAGCCGCAGTGGGAAGAGCGGCTGGGCATGAGCATCGCATCACGCATGGCGGGCGATGACGCATCGAAGTTGAACACGGTGGCGTTGGCCGACCTGAGCTTCCTGCACAGGTGCGGGCTCAAGGGGCCCGCTGCGGAGCGCTGGCTGGAAAATCAGAACATCGCGCCGCCGGCGCGGGCGAACGGCTGGCTGTCATTGCCCGGTGGCGGCGTGATTGCACGGCTGGGGAGAAGCGAATTTTTTGTCGAGGATGGTGCATCCGCAGATACCGTCGGCGCAATCCGCAATGCGCTTGGAAGCGGCGCCGCCGGTGTCTATCCGGTGGTCCGCCAGGATGCGGGCTTCGCGCTCGCGGGCCTGCGCGTCAACGAATTGCTGGTGCAGACATGCAATGTGAATTTCGAAGAAATCGGCCCGGAGGAGGGCATCGCGATAATGACTCAGATGATCGGCGTGTCGGTTCTCGCGATTCGCGTAATCCAAAAAAGTGTGCCGTGTTATCGCCTCTGGTGCGACCCAACCTTCGCCCCCTATTTCTGGGAAACGCTTTCGGAAATAGCCGGGGAACTGGGTGGCGGCGTCATCGGCGTGGATAGTTTGCCCGGATAGGCAGGCAAGGTGGGTTCAACCAATTCATCAAAGGGAGCATCGAGCGCAATGTCACCCCAATCGGCAAGAAAATACCTGAAGGACCACAAGGTCAAATACATCCTTGCGCAGTTCGTCGACATTCACGGCGCGGCCAAGGCCAAAGCCGTTCCGGTCGAACACCTCGACATGATGCTGAACGAAGGTGCCGGCTTTGCCGGATTCGCGTTATGGGGATTCGGCATGGGACCGCACGGTCCTGACTACATGGCCGTGGGCGATCCGTCCACGCTGTCGGTGATTCCGTGGATGCCGGGTTTTGCGCGCATGGCCTGCTATGGCCACGTCAATGGCGCGCCCTATCAATACTGTTCGCGTGTCGTCTTGAAACGCCAACTCGATGCGCTCGCCAAGCGCGGACTCACCATGTACACCGGCATCGAACCGGAATTCATGCTGCTCAAACGCGCCGGCGACGGCAGCCTTGGCCCGGCGGACGATACCGACCTGCTGGAAAAGCCCTGCTACGACTACAAAGGCCTCGCACGTTCCGTCCCTTTCCTCGAAGCCATGGTCGATGCACTGAGAGCCGTCGGCGTCGATGTCTATCAGATCGATCACGAAGACGCGAACGGCCAGTTCGAGGTGAATTACACCTACGGTGACGCGCTAAGTTCCGCCGATCGCCTGGTCATGGTGAAGATGGCAGCCTCGGAAATTGCACGATCGATGGGCATGATCGCGACTTTCATGCCCAAGCCGTTCTCCGACCGTACCGGTACGGGGGCGCATTTTCACATTTCGATCGGTAACGGCAAGGTCAAGAACCTGTTCCACGACGACAAGGACAAGAACGGCCTGGGCCTGTCGAAGATGGCGTATCACTTCATGGGTGGCGTGCTGGCGCATGCGAAGGCGCTGACCGCGATCGTCGCGCCGACCATCAACTCGTACAAACGCCTGGTCGTGGGACGCGCGCTGTCCGGTGCGACCTGGGCACCGGCCTACATCACGTACGGAAATAACAACCGCACCGCGTGCGTACGCGTGCCTTACGGCCGGCTGGAACTTCGCCTCCCGGACGGTTCCGCCAATCCGTATCTCGCCAGCGCTGCGATTCTCGCTGCGGGCATGGACGGCGTGGACCGCAAGCTCGACCCGGGCAAGCCGATCAACGAGAACCTCTACGAGTGGTCGCCGGAGAAACTCAAGCGCGCAGGCATTGGACTGCTGCCGCAAAGCCTCAAGGAAGCGCTGGACGAATTCGAAAAGGACAAGGTGTTGCGCGCCGCGCTGGGCGAGGACCTCTCGCAGGAATTCCTCACGTTGAAGCGCATGGAATGGGTCGAGTATTCGCGCCACGTTTCCGAATGGGAACGCGAGCGCTACGTGGAGTTCTTCTAGCAATGTCACGCACTACCGGAGAATCATCATGTGTGGAATCGTAGGATTGCTGCTGAAGAAGCCGCAGCTGCGCGAACAGCTCGGCCAGTTGGCGTTGCCAATGCTGATCGGCATGACCGAGCGCGGACCGGACTCCGCTGGATTTGCGGTATTCACCGAAGAGTTGGCAGGCGCACAGCGCAAGTACAGCGTCTACGCGCCGGATTGGGAATACGACTGGGCCGGCTTTGAAGCCGCATTCGTGACCAAATTCGGCGTCGGGGCTGCTATCGCGGTCAAGGGTAATCATGCCGTGATCACCTGCAGTGAGCAGGCGGACAAGGTGCGGCCCTGGGTCAAGCAGGCCTTTGCGCAATTGCACCTGCTTGCGGCAGGACGCGCGATGGACATCTACAAGGACGTGGGAAGTCCCGCGGATGTGGCTGCGCGTTATCAATTCGAAAAGTTCGCCGGGTCTCATCTGGTTGCGCACACGCGCATGGCGACCGAATCGGCGGTCACGCCGGATCGCGCGCATCCCTTCACGGCCGGCGAGGATTTCTGCCTGGTGCACAACGGGTCGCTGTCGAATCCCTACCAGATCCGGCGCCGGCTCGAGCCGCTCGGCATCGGTTTCGATACCGACAACGATACCGAAGCCGCCTGCCGCTATTTCGAATGGCGCATGCGCGAGGGCGACGATCTCGAAACCGCCATTCACAAGGGCTTCGAAGAGCTGGATGGCTTTTACACCTTCCTGATGGGAACCGGAGATGAACTGGCGCTGGTGCGCGATGCCTTCGCCTGCAAGCCGGCGGTGGTGGCGGAGACCGACGACTATGTGGCGATTTCTTCGGAATTTCGCTCGCTGGCGAAGTTGCCTGATGTCAAGAACGCCACGATTTTTGAACCCGTGCCCGAGGAGATTTACGTATGGCGGGTGTAGCGCAGGCACCGCTCATGGCGGAAGTCGTCACCTTCGATCTCGCGCAGCAGCCGGTGCGCGG
>JANXPQ010000399.1 GCA_025357235.1 Betaproteobacteria bacterium | reverse complement strand
GCGCATCGCCGGCGGCTCGAGCGGCGGCGCCGCCGCGGCGGTCGCCGCCGGATGCGGCCCGCTTGCATTGGGAACGGACGGCGTCGGTTCGATCCGCGTGCCGTCCTCGTTCTGCGGCGTGGTCGGCATCAAGCCGACCTTCGGCCTGGTACCGCGCGCGCCCGGTTTCTTTCCGCCGTCATGGGCATCGCTGGCGCATACCGGTCCGATCGCGCGCAACGTGCGCGATGCGGCGTTATTGCTGGAAGTAATCGCGGGCCACGATGCGCGCGACGCCGCCAGCCTGCCGGTCGGGCAGCGGAATTACGACACGTCACCCGGGCGCCTCGATGGTGTGCGCATTGCGTTCACGCCGGATTTCGGATTTGCGGCGGTGGCACCGGACGTGCGCGAAGCATTCTCCGCCGCCCTGAAGATATTCACGGACCTGGGCGCAGATCTGATTGCCGACGATCTGGGGCTCGATCCCGAAGTGCTGGAGCGCACGATCAAGCCGATTGCATATACCGAGCAGGCGGCCGCCGTGCTGACGCGCGACCACCAGGCGATGATGCGTTCCGACCAGGAATACCAGGACGTCATCGCGCGTGGACGACAGTATCAGGGCACCGATTATGTCGATGCCATGCATCGTCGCACCATGTTGCGCGGCCAGTTCCTCAAGGTATTTCAGCGCGCGCAGGTATTGGTCACGCCGACGGTTGCCGTTACCGCATTCGCTGCCGGGACGCTGGGTGTGGACGAAATCGAAAACCGCCCGGTCGATCCGCACCTGGGCTGGTCGCCGTTCTCCTGGCCGATCAATCTGGCGGGATTGCCGGCGGCAACGATTCCGTGCGGATTCGATCGCGACGGCATGCCGATCGGACTGCAGATCATCGCGCCGTGGCTGGACGAGGCGCGCATATTCCGCGTTGCCGCCGCTTTTGAAGCGGCCGGGCCCGGCTCAGGCCGCTGGCCGGGTTTCGTGAGCAGTTGATGTGCGACGGGCACCGGCGATGTCGGTGACCGCCGCGCCGCCCGCGGATTTCTGATGCGCCGTCCCCGCTTGCGCAATGGATTCGAGGGTCGCGCGGCCGTCCGCATTGAGCGTGCCGAGATAATGCGCGAGGTATTCGTGCAGCGCGGTGGCCGCCGGCGTACTCTGGCCTGATGCGCGATAGAGCAGCAGGTCGACCTTGGGCAGCGGCGGGAAATATTCGTTGATGCCGATCTGCTTCATGCCATGCACCAGCGCGCTCTTGCACAACACCGTGACGGCCATGCCGGCGAAGACCGCGGCCTGCAGGCCGCCGATGCTTTCGCTTACGCAGGCGATGCGCCATTTGCGGCCCTGCCGCTCCAGACCCTCGATCGCATAGTCGCGATAGATATTGCCGGCCGGCAGCAAGGCAAGCGGTACCGGTTCGGCGAGATGCACGTCGTGCCCTTCGCCCATGACCCAGATCAGTTGTTCCTGGCGCACGACCTGGCCGCCGGTAAAACCGGGCATGAGCGTGACCAGCGCGATGTCGACTTCGCCGTGCTGCACCAGGTTGACCAGCGGCGTCGACAGCGAACAGCGCAGTTCGACCTGGATGCGCGGAAAGGATTTGCGGAACAGCGCCAGAATCGATGGCAGCAGGTAGGCGGCGTAGAGGTCCGGCGTGCCCAGTACGACATGGCCTTCGATATCCGGCGACGACAGCTTGGTCAGCAACTCGTCGTGCAGCCGCAGGATCGATTTTGCATAACCCAGCACGATGTCGCCCTGCTCCGTCAGTACCGGCCGCCGGCTGTCCGGCTTGAACAGGATTTTGCCGGTCAGGTCCTCCAGCCGCTTCATCTGCAGCGTGATTGCAGGCTGCGTGCGTCCGAGCCGGCGCGCGGTTTCCGTGACGCTGCCGGTCTCGACGACCGAAATGAATGAGCGCAGAACGCGCATGTCGACACTGAAAAAGCTCATAGCCGGGGTTGTTGCTCGTATGGAAGGGGCGATCTGACCGGATAGCCATGCAAAAATCATGCACGACGCAAAGCGCGATCCTGGCCGGGCATCTGACGCCCTTTACGCGGGATCGGAGCCGAGCCTTGCGGGATTGCGGGAAACCGAATGTTCGGGCGCCTGATTCTGAGCATCGGGCACCCGGATGGTGCGCGGGCAGTGATCAGGCGGCGAGCGGCGCCGGCCGGCTGAAGGCGTGGCCGGGTTGCAGCGAGCGGGCCAGGTCGGTGAGGCTGTCGATGTTGTGCGCGGGCAAAAATGCATCCACGTGCGGCAGCATCAGGCGCACGCCGGCTGCCTTCGGCTCGAAATCCTCGAAGCGCAGCAGCGGGTTCAGCCAGATCAACTGGTGGCAGGACTCGTGCAGCCGCTCGATCTGCTCCGTCAGGTCTTCGCCGGCATCGCGATCGAGGCCGTCGCTGATCAGCATGACCACGGCGTTCTGGCCCAGCACGCGCCGCGACCAGCGCTGGTTGAACTCCTTCAATGTGGCGCCTATGCGCGTGCCGCCGGACCAGTCGGTCACCGTTCCCGAGATTGCGCCCAGCGCAATATCGACGTCGCGATGCCGCAACTGCCGCGTGATGTTGGTGAGCCGCGTTCCGAAGACGAAACTATGCACGCGGTCGCGGTCGCTGGTGATCGCATGCAGGAAATGCAGGAACATGCGCGAATACCGGCTCATCGAGCCGGAGATGTCGCACAGCACGACCAGCGGCGGATGGCGCAGGCGATACGAGCGGCGGCGCAGCGGAATGATGTCGGCGTTGCCGCGCAGGCTCGCGCGCAGCGTTGCACGCAAGTCCACCCGGTGCCCATGCGCGTCTGGGTGCAGGCGACGCGTCCGGATCTGCGGTATCGGCAGCCGTAACCCGGCGATCAGCCGTTTCGCCTGTTCCAGTTCTTCCGACGTCATGGTTTCGAAGTCGCGGCGTTGCAGGCGCTCCAGGTCGGAAGCGCTCAGCAGGACATCGGGTTCCTCTTCCTCCGTGTCCATGCGCATCGGCACTTTTTTCGTCAGTCCGAGTGCCTCGGCGATCCGGTTCGAGGTCTGGCTGGCGGAAGGGTTCGACGGCGATGCCACCGGCAAGCCCTGCAATGCGTGATCGAGCAGATGGCGTTCGCGCCAGAACAGGTTGAAGGCCTGGTCGAACAACCCGAATTGTTCACGCCTGGAAAGGAACACCGAGGCCAGCGCCCAGTACAAATCTTCGCGATTCTCAATGCCGGCCAGTTCCAGCGCCCGCAAGCCATCCATGACCCGGTCCGGTCCCACCGGCACGCCCGCCTTGCGCAGCGCGCGGGCGAAGTGGACCACGTTTTCAGCCAGCTTCATCTAAGGCAACACCCGACACGGAGGCACGGAGAAAGTCTGAGAACACGGAGTTAAGGCTTATTGATTATTCTGCGCACCGATTTGCTTAGTATCGCGGTATTGAAATTGATCAGGAGTCCAAGCTCCTTATGGGTCATTCTCAAATAGCCGAGCAACTGAGCTTCATGTGCGGGTAGGATGTTTTCTACAGATTTCACTTCAATGATTATCAAATCGCCAACCAGTAAATCCAGGCGCAAGAGATTTTGAAGTCTATGACCTTTGTAGTCGACAGGCACTTCGACCTGTCGAGTAACTTTGATGTTACGCAGCCCCAGTTCCACCACGAGTGCTTCTTCGTAAAGAGATTCAAGCAGACTCGGACCCAGGACACGATGAACTTCAATCGCTGCCCCTATTATTTCACCGGATAACTCATTGTGAATCACTCTGTGTCCTCTGTGCTCTCCGTGCCTCTGTGTTGGGTGTAAGTTCTAATGAGTAGTAATCTCGTCCAGGATGCGAGCGGCTTCGCTGCCGCGGATGGCGGCGATGTCGTCCTGGTATTTGAGCAGCACGCCGAGGGTGTCATTGACGACGGTGGGATCGAGGGAGCGGCGGTCGAGTTCGACCAGCGCCCTGGCCCAGTCGATGGTTTCGGCGATGCCGGGGCGCTTGAACAAGTCGGCCGCCCGCAGTTTCTGTACGAAGGCGACAATATTGGCGGACAGTTTCTCGGCCATGCCGGGGACCTTGCGCCTGACGATCTCGAGTTCGGCGGCAGCCGTCGGATAGTCCACCCAGTGATAGAGGCAGCGGCGCTTTACCGCGTCGTGGATCTCGCGCGTGCGATTGGAAGTAATGATCACTATCGGCGGGCGTTGCGCCTTGATGGTGCCGATCTCGGGAATGGTGACCTGGAAATCCGCGAGCACTTCGAGCAGATAAGCCTCGAACGGTTCGTCGGTCCGGTCCAGTTCGTCGATGAGCAGCACGGGCGCTTCACCGTCTTTGGAGTCCAGCGCTTGCAGCAGGGGGCGGCGGATCAGGAAGCGTTCGCTGAAAATGTCTTTCTCGAGTTTTTCCCGCGAACCGGCGCCCTCTGCTTCGGCCATGCGGATCTCGATCATCTGGCGCTGGTAATTCCATTCGTACACGGCCGACGCAATATCGAGGCCTTCGTAGCATTGCAGGCGGATGAGCTGGCGCCCGAG
>JANXPQ010000371.1 GCA_025357235.1 Betaproteobacteria bacterium | reverse complement strand
GGGGAAATGCTCCGCTTTTGCCCCTAAAACCGTGCTCATTTCGATGAAAAATCCGTTCACCTTAACAATTCAATCCAATCGTGGTCATCTGTCGCCTCGTGCGGCTACTTGATCAGCGATTCCCTAACGAACTTCATCGGCAATCGTGAGGCGACAATCGTCGTTGCGCGCTCGGAGAACGAGCTGGACAAGACGACGCTGGCGGAGAACTGTCGGGACGAAGCGCCCCGATACGGTAATGGGCCGACCAGCGCATATGCTGGGGCCAGCGTCTCGATCGGTCTTACAATCGTGTCATGGTGGGTGTCATGGATTGCTTGAAAGCGTCGCTTCGGGCCAACGCAGGCGCTCGCGGTTGGGCCGTCGTGATCCTCGTGGCTGTCGCCGCGGGTTGCAACAATGGATCCAGCCAGGGACGGCTCATGGAGGCCCAACGGCTCTCGTCGGACCTTCTCGTCCGGTTCGCCAATGCGACCGATGCTGCAAACCGGGCCGTCATGGCGGGTACCGACGAGACGGCCACCGAATATGCGCGCGAGGCCGAGCAGGCCATACAAACGGTCCAGCGGGACGCCGACGCCCTGAAGCCGCTGCTCGCAGGACTCGACTACACCGCCGAATCACGTCTCCTCGAAGAGTTCAACGGCGGATTCTCGGAGTATCGGCAACTGGACCGCGCCATCCTCGGCTTGGCCGTCGAGAACACCAATCTCAAAGCGCAGCGTCTGTCATTCGGTCCTGCTCAGAAAGAAGCAGACGCGTTCCGGGATGCCCTCGAGTCCGTCGCGCGTACCTCCCCGGCAAAGGACGCCTGGCAGGTCAAGGCGCTCACGGCAACCGCTCTGTCGGCGGTGCGTGAGATTCAGGTGCTCCAGGGCCCGCACATCGCGGAGGCAGACGACGCGGCGATGACCCGGCTCGAAGAGCAAATGGCATCGTCCGAGGGGTTGGCGCGTGGCGCGTTGCAGACCCTGGCGGGCCTGCTGCCGCCTGCGTCACGACCACAACTCGATCGCACCACCGCCGCATTGGACCGCTTCCACGACTTCAACACGCAGCTCATCGTTCTGTCCCGACGCAACAGCAACGTCCGCTCGCTAGCGCTGTCGCTGGGCAAGAAGCGCGTGCTCACGGCGCGGTGCGAAGAGAGTCTTCACGCAATCCAGGACGCGCTGAGCAAGCGCACTTTCACGGGCACGCGATAGCCGACGCAATCGTTCTTGCCCGTCTTCGGTGTTCGGCCTGGGAACTGGTGCGCCGCGCTGGCAAGGCGCTCGAATCGGCGCAGCCTCTTGATTTTCACCGCTACTTGACCCTCTATTTTCATTTCTGACACACCCACCTTTACGTTGGAACCTCGCTTTGTAGGCAGGCCCTTAGTTTCCACTAGGGTGGGTTACTTTCCGACGAAAAACTGGGTCAATCCAGCATGGAATTCAATACTGCGCGGTTGATACCGTCTTTACGGATTGGCGGCAAGCTTTTACGCCAATTTTACGAGGCCTGCTCTAGTCTGCAAATTAAGCTGATCCGAGTGCTTGGGCATTAAGGCATGCGGGCGCGTGGACTCGGGGCATCGGACATGAATCAAACCATTCGCACTAGCAGGCGGCTTCATTCTTCCATCCATCAAAGACGAATCGAAAGCAGCGAATGGTCTGCTCGGGCAACGCCCCGTATACGCTTCGAGAAGCATCCGGGAAAGATACTTTTGGGGAAGCTCACCAGGGCGCTGATTGTAGTCGCGGTATTCGCGTTCCTCGTCGTGGCAGCAGTCGTCATTCGCCTCGCTTCGTTTTATCCAATCTTCGTGTAAATACTGGAGTAATCAGCGACTCATGAACACTGTTGGTGGTTTTCTCTCCGGCAGAGATGGGAAAAGAAGCGGGTCAGGCCTGCATAATTGTATAAATACGAGTCGCCACTCTCACTGCTCTTCTCTTAGTCCCTATCCCTGAAATCCAACCGGCCCAGATTTGTCTATAGTCGGATGGATTTATGCCCCGCAATGCCTGGTCGTATCGTGAACGGAACTGGTCGATAGCTGCCCAAACAGAAGACGATCAGCCCTGCATCCGAGCTTGCGTCCCTTGCGTATGAATGTTTACCTTCAAACGAATCTGCCCCGGGCTAAGAATATGAACCGCACTATCCGATTCGTCAGTTTTTCCCTGATCCTTGCCCTCTGCGGCAACGTATTCGCCGAAGACCCCAAGCCCGCCGTTGCCACTGCCACGGCGATCTTTGCTGGCGGCTGCTTCTGGTGCGTGGAAGCCGATTTCGACAAGCTGCCCGGCGTGTTGAGCACCGAATCCGGTTACGCCGGCGGGTCGCTAAAGAATCCGACGTATGAGCAGGTCAGCCGCGGCGGGACCGGCCATGCGGAATCGGTGCGGGTGACCTATGACCCGAAGAAGGTCGACTATGAAACGCTGCTGGATTACTTCTGGCATCACGTCGATCCCACGGTGAAGGACCGGCAGTTCTGCGACGTCGGCAACCAGTACCGGACGGCGATTTTCTACCAGGACGATGCGCAGCGGCGCTCCGCGGAAGCGAGCAAGTCCATGCTCGAGAAGAGCAGCCGCCTTGCCCACGTTTACACCGAGATCGCGCCGGCCGGCACGTTCTATCCGGCCGAGGAATATCACCAGGACTACTACAAGAAGAACCCGATTCGGTACAAGTATTACCGGACGACCTGTGGCCGTGATTCGCGGGTCAACGAGGTCTGGGGGAAAAAGGACTGAGTCAGGAGAAGACCCCGGGGGGCGGGGCCGAAACAGAGTCCCGCCTTTTGATGAGTCTGCTGCCAGTCAACACATCCACAAAGTACGGTTGCGGCCAGCCCCATCTGTTTAACCGGGTGTCGAGCGAACGACACCGGTTTCTCTATTGGCCGTCGCCTTGAAGTATTTTTTCCTGTTCAGTGATACTTCCGCGCACAACGGGCGATG
>JANXPQ010000327.1 GCA_025357235.1 Betaproteobacteria bacterium | reverse complement strand
CATGCCCGGGCGCGCAACCGGATAGCGGTCCATTACCAGCGGATCGTGCCCCGGGATGATGTGTTGCGGCGAAGTAGCCAGGCTGCGGAGCGTGTTGAAGCCTTCGAGCATATCGTTCAAGTTGTAGAGGATCGGAAACGCGCGGTCCTGCTCCATGTGCGCATAGAAATGGCTGGCATCGGACGCCAGCACCACCCATCCCCGGCGCGTGCGCACGCGCACCGCCTGCATGCCTTTGGTGTGACCGCCGATGTGATGCACTTCGATGCCCGGCGCGATCTCCGCCGACCCGTCGTGGAACTGCACGCGCTGGTCGAACACGCAACGCACCAGGTTCACCACGTCGTCGGCCTCGTAGCCGTGCCGCATCAGGCCGTGGCACATGCAACGGCCGGTGGCGAAGTCCATTTCCTTGTCCTGCAGATGGTAGCGGGCGTTGGCGAACAGCGGGATATTGCCGGCATGGTCGTAGTGCATGTGGGTGATGATCACATCCCGAACCTTCTCCGGTTCGATGCCCAGCGCCTTCACGCCTTCCGCCACCGGGTGCACGATCTGCCGGCTGCGCTTCTTCGCCATGGCCTCGTTGAAGCCGGTATCGACTACGATGCTGCGCTCCTTATTCGAGATCACCCAGACGTAGTAATTCAGCGGCATCTCGGTGTCGTGCGCATCCCCGCCGATGAAGTTGTCCGGCGAGCGTCGCATCAGCCATGCATACTTGATCGCGTGGATTTCGTAGATTTCTTCTGTCATGGTACCGCACCCCCGATCTTGTCGAATCGACGTCGGCTCACTTCTTTTCGTTCTTGTCGAATTCCGCGAAGGTTTCCTTCGCCACGCGGAAGGCGTCCACGCCGGCGGGAATGCCGCAGTAGATTGCGACCTGCAGCAGCACCTCGCGGATTTCGGTGCGGGTCACGCCATTGCGCAATGCGCCGCCGATGTGCATCTTCAGTTCGTGCGGGCGGTTCAGCGCGCACAGCATTGCCAGGTTCAGCATGCTGCGGGTCTTCTTCGGCAACTCTTCCCTGCCCCACACCGCACCCCAGCAGTATTCCGTCGTCAGCCGTTGCATCGGCATGTTGAAATCGTCCGCCGCGGCAAGGGATTTCTCCACGAACTCTGCACCGAGCACGGACTTGCGGATGCCCAGGCCCTTATTGAACAAATCGTCATTCATTTCTTATCTCCTGATTGAAAAAAAATCCAACACAGAGGCACAGAGAGCACGGAGGCCACAGAGGAAAGCCGAATACCGGGCGAGAGAACCGGTTTTCGACAAACATCATTCATTGTTTTTCTCTGTGTTCTCACTTTTCTCTCTGTGTCCTCTGTGTCAACGCCTTCGACCTTGACTTATTGTTTAGGCCAGAGAGGCGGGGAAAGGGCGTCCTTGGCGGGGTAGACGGTGATGGGCACGCCCTTCTGCCATTGCACGATCAGCAGGCTGGCGTTTTCGCGATGACCGTTGTCGTCGAATTTCAGTTTGCCGTCGCCGGGGAAAAAGCTCGCCGGTCCTCCGGTCAGGTTCATCGCGTGCAATGCCTTGGCCACGGCTTCGCGATCGGCTTTGCCTGCGGCTTCCAGGGCGGCCTTGAAGATCCACATGTCCCCGTAGGTCGTCACGAAGTGCTGGGTCGGCCACGGCTCGCCGGTCTTCTTCTTCACTTCGGCGACGAAGTCCTTCTGCGCGGCGGTGGTCCAGTTGGCGACCACTGCCATCACGCCTTCGAGTTGCTCGATGTTCATGTTGGTGCGCAGGTCCGGATCCAGGATCGCCGCACCGTTGGAAATCGTCGGCAGCTTGCCGCGCCCGAGGCCGAATTCGTTCATTTTTTCCAGCAGCAGCTTCGCATCGGGGATCGCCGTCGGCAGCAAGAGCAGGATATCCGGCCGCGCCGAACGCACTTTCTGGATCAGCGGCGTCGCATTGGCGAGCGGCGGCGTGAAGGTCTCGTCCACCACCAGCGAGAGCCCCAGCTTAGCGAACTGGTGGTCGCGCATCGGCTTGACGAAGGCCACCGAAGCGGCCGTGTTGTCCATCACGATGCCGATGGTCTTCGGCCGCTGCCCGGACGCCTTTTCCGCCATTTCCAGCAATGCCGGCAGCGAACCTTCGGCCTGCTGCACGCCGGTCGCGGAAGTCTGGAATACGTATTTGAAACCACGCGAGGTGATCAGGTCCGAATAGGAAAAGGTGACCACCGGCAACTGGGCACGCTCGGTGACCTCGGTGACCGCCAGCGTAAAGGAGCTCAGGTACGCCCCGGTGGCGACGACCAGGTTCGGCGAATCCGCGACCATGCGCTGTGCGGCATTCTTCGCTTTTTCGACGGTATCGCCGGCATCGAATACGCTCAACTTCAGTTTCGCGCCACCCAGCGACCTGATGCCGCCCTGCTGGTTGATCGATTCGATCGCCATGTCGGCGGCCATTTTCATGACCTGCCCCTGCCGCGCCCACGGGCCCGACATCGGCGCAATCAGCCCGACCTCCACTTCCTTCGTCTGCGCCGATGCACCCAATGTCGCGGTCAGTGTCACTGCCGCCAGCATCATGCCGACTGCCTGCCTTGCTCCAGAGATGATTGTATTACGCATGCTGTCCTCCTCCGTTCTTGTTGACTGCTACATGCCGAGATACGCCTGGCGTATCCGGTCGTTGCTTTTCAGTTCGTCGTGACTGCCTTCGAGCACGACGCGCCCGGCCTCGAGC